>JADGQD010000173.1 GCA_017882065.1 Anaerolineales bacterium
ACCCAGCGAAGGTGCATGGGCCGCGAGCGGGCGGGCTGACACATTGAATGATGGACCCGCCAATGTAAGGACCATAACCAATATGATTGATATTGAAAGAACCTTCAGTTTGTGCATTTTATTCGGCCTCCTCCGCCAAACACGTGCAACCAGGGGATATGTCTTGCCAAACAGTACCAAGCACCTATCTACGAAAATCCAGATAGGGACAATTGTGAACTTATTGGAAATTCTAGCATATAAATCACCAATATGCAATAGTTTTCTCATCCAAAAACAAATCTCTTTTCGTCGGGCCAGGTTGAACCGCAGATCGTCGGGCTGGCTCAAAACACGAGCTGGGTGCTCAAAGTTGCGGGAACAGGGTCCTTGCGCAGCGCCCTAAGATACCACACAATCCTCGTTTTTTCAACCTCCACGGTTTATTGGAGTGCTAATCTCGAAGCGACGAAGGTTGTCAATCTCAAGGAATTTGAATATAATTGATGATAACTTCCTGAAGAGCCAGGCGCATTGACCAGGCAATCGGGTCCCCTCATGAAAAACATCCAGAATAGTCCACCGCAGGAAAAAGACAACCCGGCCCTGAGCAAAGTGATCGAGCGAAACATTCGCACGATCATCCATCTCCGCACAAAGGCCGCCCGTGAACGCGGCCTGCAAGGCCGCATCGCCGACGCCATCACCTCCTTTTCGGGACGGATGATTTTCGCTTATGTCCATATCGTCTGGTTTGGGATATGGATTCTGCTTAACACCGGACGGCTGGGTGTGCGCGCTTTTGACCCATTCCCCTACGGACTCCTGACCATGGTGGTATCCCTGGAAGCAATTTTTCTTTCAACATTTGTGCTCATCAGCCAAAACCGCCAGGGCGCAGAGACTGAACGGCGCGCCGATCTGGATTTACATATTGGACTGCTGACCGAACATGAATTGACACGCGTGTTACAGATGCTGGACGCCATACAAGACAAGCTGGGTATCGTAGATCATGCGAACAGTGAACTGGCAGACCTTGAAATGGAAACCAAGCCGGAAGATGTATTGGCTGAAATCCACCGCCTTCAAGCAATTGAACTCAGCAAAAGGGTACCATCGTGAAAAAAGTCCCGAACCGATCACCGTCTGAAGAAAAAGAATGGCAGTATCGAAGTATTTTCGACGCCGCCAACGACGGGTTGATCATTACCGATTTGGAAACCGGCCTCGTGGTCGAGGCGAATCCTGCGGCATGCAGGATGCACGGCTACACACGCGAAGAATTCATCGGACTGCAGCTGACAGCATTCATACACCCCGACAGCCAACAAGGTTTCAGTGAGGTTATCCGAGCGTTTCAATCGGACGGCGTGTTTGATACACGGACACTGCACGTATGCCGGGATATCAAAACGTTTTACGCCGAATGGCGCGGGACGGCAATCACTTATCAAGGCCGGCCATGCTTGCTGGGTATTGTCCGTGATGTCAGCGAACGGATTCAGGCAGAACAGTTACTCCGCCAGGGTGTAGAAACCCGCACCCATGAGCAGGCCACGCTGTTGGAGATCTCGCATACCCTGGCATTCACACTGGAACTCCAGCCGGGTTTGATCCTCGACAAATTGCGAAAGATCATCGAGTACACACATGGCGGACTATTCGCGTTGGAAGACTCTACGCTGGTCACCCTGGCGATGCGCGGGACGCCGCAATTGGAGCAATCCGCGCCTATCAGTATTCACTTGAATACCCCCGAAAACACGGACGCGTTATTCAACGGACATCGTCCCATCCTCATCGCCAACATTTGGAGTAAGAACCCGCAGGCGCAATTTCTGCGTTCGCTTCTAGACGATGATGGAACTGCCATGCTGCTCAAAGGGATGCGGTCGTGGATGTGGGTGCCGCTGGCGGTGAGAGGCCGCCTCATCGGTGGCATAGGCATTGCTGAAACCAGAAAGAATTATTTCACGGCTCACCACGCCGAACTGGCTCTTAGTGTAGCCAACCAGGCCGCCATCACCATGCTCAATACGGAACTATATGGACAGGCGCAGGAACTGGCGGTATTGGAAGAACGACAGAGTCTGGCGCGCAACCTGCATGATGCCGTCAACCAATCCCTCTTCTCCGCCGGGCTGATTGCCGAAGTCTTGCCGCGCTTATGGGAACGAGATCAGGAGCAGGCCCGGCGATCACTCGAAGACTTGCGCCGTTTGACGCATGGCGCGCAGGCCGAGATGCGCGCACTTCTGGCTGAACTGCGGCCCGCTATATTGACCGATTCAAACCTTGGCGACTTGTTACGCCTGTTGGGAAATGCGCTCTCAGGCCGGATCAATCTCCCGGTTGCTGTTACCGTAACGGGGGAGTTCATCCTCCCCGCCGAAGTACAAGTAGCCTTCTATCGCGTGTGTCAGGAAGCGCTTAATAACGTCGCCAAACATGCCAAAGCCAGCCAGGTTGAGATAAATCTAAAGCAGGAAGAAGCCGTAATCGAATTGCGCATTCGTGACGACGGCCAGGGCTTTGACCCTCAACAAACATTCTCAGGTCACTATGGCTTGAGCATGATGCGCGAACGCGCGGAAGCGACAGGGGCGCTGTTGTCAGTCACGAGCCAGCCTGGTCACGGCACTGAACTCACCCTCCGCTGGACAGAAACTGAAAAAAAGGAGGCCTTATGAAAACGTCCCCCTCCAAACCTATTCGCGTCATGGTCGTTGACGATCACACGATGGTGCGCAGAGGATTGGCGACCT
The DNA here is from genome assembly GCA_017882065.1 of Anaerolineales bacterium. GTDB lineage: Bacteria > Chloroflexota > Anaerolineae > Anaerolineales > Villigracilaceae > UBA877. The sequence continues at coordinate 2,748 of JADGQD010000173.1, forward strand.
TCTTGAAAGTTTTCGATGATCTGCAACTGGCGGGCGAAGCCGAAAGCGGCGCAGCCGCCATCCAACTCTGCGGTGAAATCCTGCCGGACGTGGTGCTGATGGATATGGTCATGCCAGATATGGACGGGGCCACCGCAACACGCGCCATCTGCCAGAAGTATCCACAGGTGCAGGTGATCGCGCTGACCAGTTTCAAAGAGGGGGACCTGGTCAAGAACGCGCTGGAAGCCGGGGCGATTGCCTATTTACTCAAGGATGTCTCTGCAGACGACCTGGTTCGGGCCATCCGCGCTGCACACGCTGGTCGCGCTACTCTCTCTCCCGAGGCCGCTCAAGCCTTGGTCGAGACAGCCAATCAACCGCCGGTACCTGGTCTCAACCTGACGGAGCGCGAACATGAAGTGCTGGCCTGGATGGTTGAAGGTTTGAACAATACGCAGATCGCCGCAAGACTGACCGTAAGTTCATCCACAATCAAATCCCACGTGAGCAATATTCTTACCAAGTTAGGTGTGTCCAGCCGCACCGAAGCCGTGGCCCTCGCCTTAAGACATAAACTCGTCACCTGACCTACTTTCGGTGAGGTCCTGCTTTAGCAGGCAGTCTCGCCATCTCCCCCAACTGGCGGAGGCAAACCCTCCCCAGCCGATGGATGTGGCCGGGGAGCCTTTGTTGTACGATGAGTCTATGACCCGCGTATATTTAGCCGATGCCAAACCCGAAGGGCGCTCCGCCCTTCATCTACTGCTACTTGATCTGAAGATGGAAGTAGTTGGCGAAGAGGCACCACTTGCAAGGATGGCACTGAGGTCAAGGGCACCTGCATGAAGAACCCGAATTACAAAGGTTGATAAACGGAAGTGAAGACCAAGCTTACTCAATAATTACCATTTTAGAAGGAGATTCAAATGAACAAGCTTACCAAAATGGTGGGCAAACTGGTAGCGGCTGCTCAGATTCTTGCGATTACCCTGCTCACGGCCTGCACCCTGGGCGCCCCGTTAACCGTCTGCCATGCCACCGGCGACCCGGCGAACCCGTATGAAGAAATCACTGTCACCAGCGCCGAATTGAATCAGCACCGTGGGCATCCCAACGACATCAACCCGGTGCCAAATGGCGGTTGCCCTACAAGCCCAGTGGTGATCAGCGATGGCAAGATCACGATCTGCCATGCAACTGGCAGCAAAACCAATCCTTTTAACGAGATCACAGTGAGTATTAACGGTTTAAATGGTCACGGCCAGCATGCAAGCGATCTCATCCCGGCGCCGGAGGGCGGTTGCCCAACACTAAGACCATAGCTCTGCTTGCTTAATCTGAATCCAGCTATTTT
>JADGQD010000174.1 GCA_017882065.1 Anaerolineales bacterium
CGGGAGACCGCGATCAGGCTGGTGAACATGGCAAACCATCCTACGAAGGTGACCAGACGGTCGCCTTGCTGCAGCACGTAGAATTGCAGCATGATCATTTCCGACCCCGGCGGGATTACATTCTGCACCTCGATGCCCGTCGCATAGTCCACGACGGCGCGTTCCTGGGCCCAGTGCGCCACGCGGCTCATGTGATAATTGAGCGAGTCCCAGGTCTGGGGCGGGCTGAACCAGGCCACCAGGGCGGTGATGCAAAGGATCGCCAGCAAACCGAGCAGCAGCAGGCGGTCCGGCCAGGCCTGCGGCAGGAGACGCGCCAGCCGCTGGCGGAACATCTTCGGCTGCGGATCCGCTTCCGGCGGGCGTCTACCCCGCGGACCCCGGCTCCAGGTCAGCCAGCCGCCGGTCACCAGGCAGGGGAGCAGCCAGGCGAGGGCCAGCCCGGAGACCGTCACCAGATGGAGGAGGCTCAGGAGTTCCGTGACCAGCACCATGTAGACGCCCCAGGCAGTGGCGGCCCGCAGGAAAGCCAGCCGCCAGTCCGCCGGGAAATACCGGAGCAGGGCGAGAAACAAGCCCAAAAATGCAAGGATTGGAATCAGTGCGAGCATGTCATTTCAGCCAGGGATCGCTTCTTTCCAGAGACAGGAGACCTTCGTCATCCCATCTTCCCGGTCAAATATGCGTCGGTCAGTTCCTTTTCGGGGCGGGTAAAAATCTTTTCGGTCGGTCCAAACTCAACCAGTTCGCCCAGCCAGAAGAGACCGGTGTAGTCCGAGACGCGCCCGGCCTGCTGCATGTTGTGGGTCACGATGACGATGGTGTAATCTTTCTTAAGTTCGGAGATCAAGTCTTCGATGCCACCGGTGGCGATGGGATCGAGAGCGGAGGTGGATTCGTCGAAAAGGATCACCTCCGGCTTGACAGCCAGCACGCGCGCAATGCAAATCCGCTGCTGCTGACCGAGCGAGAAGCCCAAAGCATTGGCTCTCAGGTCCTTCTTGACCTCGTCCCACAGCACAGCATCCCTAAGACTCTGCTCCACGATTTCATCCAACTGGGCTTTGCTCTGTACCATGCCCAGCACGCGCGGGCCGAAGGCTACGTTATCGTACACGGACTGCGGGAAAGGGTTCGGCTTCTGGAACACCATCCCGACCCGCTGGCGTAGTTCGGCCACGTTGTAATCGGGGGCGTAGATGTTCCTGCCTTCAAGTAGAATCTCCCCCTCGAGGCGTGTTCCGGGGATGGTGTCGTTCATCCGGTTCAGGCAGCGCAGGAAGGTGGATTTGCCACAGCCCGAGGGTCCGATCAGCGCCGTGACTTTGCGCGGCAGGATATCCATGTTGATTTTGGACAGGGCCAATTTCGTGCCGTAGTAGAAGTCCAGGTTACTGATAGCGAGAACATGGGTTTGGGTCACGGGTCAATTTTACACGATTCTGCCTGCAGGTGCGCCTCGTTATGCCTTATAATCTGGGCGATGAAATCTGCCCGCCTCATCCTGCTTGTCTCCCTGTTATTTCTGACCGCCTGCGGAGGGGGCTCCGGTCAGCCATCCTCCCCAACCCAGGCATCCGCCTACATACAGAATAAAGGCTCCGACACGATGGTCAACCTGGCCCTGGCCTGGGCGGAACATTACCAGGCCGGGCATCCCGACGTCAGTCTTTCGGTAACTGGCGGCGGGTCCGGAACCGGGATCGCGGCGCTCGTCAACGGGACGGTGGATATCGCCAATGCCTCGCGTGCCATGACAGCCGATGAAATCAAACAGGCGGAAGCGAATGGCATCAAACCAGTCGAGTTTGTGGTCTCCCGGGATGCCATTGCTGTCATCGTCAATTCCGAAAACCCGGTCCGGCAGTTGACCCTCCAGCAGATTTCCGACATCTACAGCGGCAGGATCAACAACTGGTCAGAGATTGGCGGCGATAACCGGCCCATCGTGCGCCTGTCGCGCGAGACCAATTCGGGCACGCATGTCTATTTCCTGCAAACCGTCATCCGCCTGGACGACACTAACAACAAAACTCTTTTCTCGACGGACACCTTGCTCCTGCCATCTTCAGAAGGCATCATCAACGAGGTGCGCCAGAACCCCAACGCCATCGGCTACGACGGCCTTGGCTATGTTCCACCCGACTTGATGAACAGCGTGATTGCTGTTGCCCGCGATGCCAGCGGGCCGTATGTCATCCCGTCCATTGCGACGGTCAACGACAACTCCTACCCGGTGGCCCGTGACCTGTACATGTACACCGCCGGGGAACCGGCCGGCGCAATCAAAGATTACATTAATTGGATCCTTTCCCCCGAAGCCCAGACGATTGTGGCTGACCTGGGTTTCGTGCCGATTAAACCGTGAAGTGTCATTGCGAGCCCCTGCGTTCTTTGCAGGGGCGAAGCAATCCCCCTGGCAAATCGGAGATTGCTTCGTCGCTACGCTCCTCCCCCAAGAACAGGGGACAATGTCGCAACGACACGCGCAAGGAGATTATGGATAAATCCCTAAACTGGCGTGAAACCATCATCACCGCGGTTGTAAAAACCTGCGGCTATTCGGCCATTGTTTTTGTCATTCTCATCTTCTTCTTCCTCCTGCGCGAAGGCCTCCCGGCCCTGGTCGAGGTCAAGCTCGGTGACCTGCTTACCACGCGCTGGTATCCCATCGAAAACCACTTCGGCATCCTGCCGCTCCTCACCGGTTCGCTCATCGTGACGGTGGGCGCCATGCTGATTGCCATCCCTTTCGGGATTGGGACGGCAGTCTTCCTCTCCGAAATCGCCCCACGCTGGATGCGTGAAATCCTCAAACCGCTGGTGGAACTGCTGGGCGGGCTGCCCTCGGTGGTGCTCGGTTTCCTGGGAATTCTGGTTCTTTCGCCGTTCCTGCGGGTCTTCCTGGACCTGCCCACTGGTCTGACCGCCCTGGCCGGGGCGATACTCCTGGGCGGGATCGCCGTCCCGACCACCGTCTCGATCGCCGAGGACGCACTGGACGTCGTCCCGCAGAGTTACCGGGAGGGAGCGCTAGCCCTCGGAGCGACCAAATGGCAGACCATCTGGCGCGTGACTCTTCCCGCCGCCCGTTCCGGCGTGTTGACGGCGCTCATGCTCGGCATCGGGCGCACCATCGGCGAAACGATGGCCGTGATGATGGTCACTGGCAACGCGCCGGTGCTGGCGGTCAAACTGACGTCCATCTTCTCCCCTGTCCGCACCATGACGGCTACCATCGCCGCCGAAATGGGTGAGGTCGCCAACGGCAGCACCCATTACCACGTATTGTTCTTTATTGGCCTGGTGCTGTTCCTCATCTCGCTGGCAGTGAATATCACCGCGTCTTCGGTAGTCTTCAAATCCAAGAAACGCGCTGAAAGGGTGCTGTCATGAAACGCCGCTTCCCCATTGACCGTTTCCTTATCCAGCGCCTGGGGGTTTCGCTCATCACGCTGGTAGCCGTCCTGACCGTCGTCCCGATCCTCGGCGTATTCGGTTACATCATCGCCAAAGGCGCACCCGCCATCTCGTGGGAGTTCCTGACCGCCATGCCGCGCGACGGGATGCGCGCCGGGGGCATCCTGCCGGCCATCGTCGGGACGTTTTATCTCACCCTGGGCACGGCCGTCTTTTCGGTCCCGCTCGGCATCGCCGCCGCAATTTATCTCGCCGAGTACGCAAAAGAAAATTGGTTGACGCGTCTCATCCGCATTGCCATTATCAATCTGGCCGGCATCCCCTCGGTCGTCTATGGCCTCTTCGGTCTCGGCCTGTTCGTGCTCTTCCTGAAGTTCGGCACCAGCATCCTATCCGCCTCGCTGACACTCTCGATCATGACGCTGCCGGTCATCATCAGCGCGGCCGAGGAAGCCCTGCGGGCTGTGCCGCAGTCTTTCCGGACGGTGAGCATTTCGCTGGGCGGCACACGCTGGCAGACCATCCGCAAGATCGTCCTGCCGCAGGCGCTGCCCGGAATTATCACCGGGGTCATCCTCGGCCTGGAGCGCGCCGCCGGGGAGACCGCGCCCATCCTTTTCACCGGGGCGGCCTTCTTCCTGCCGCGTCT
>JADGQD010000042.1 GCA_017882065.1 Anaerolineales bacterium
TCTGGCCCACTTCGAGAGCGTCAGGGTTGGAAATATTGTTGGCCTGGATTATCGCCTCCACGCTGACGCTGTAGCGCTCGGCAATGGCGCTGAGCCAATCGCCGGACTGGACAATGTAAGTCTCCGGTCCACGCGCCACCCCGGTCTGGTAGTGCGGGACATCCGGCGTAGGTGTCAAGACGGGCACATCGGGCGGGCGCGGCGTCGGGAGGGTGTACGAAATCGTCGGCGTAACCGCCACGGCTGTGGGGACCTGTCCAGAGGTCCAGACCGAAGCCGGGGTGATAACACTTGTCTCCGTCCAGGGACGGGAACAGGCAGTCAGCATGATGATCAGTCCAAATATCCACAGGCGTTTTCGGAGCATGGGATGATTTTACTTCCTTTCGGTTCAAATGCGAAAGTGAGCATTTCATTAACTTCTGCTAATAATCATGAATGACAGTTACTACAGTCCCGTAGCATAATCCACCAGGCAAAGGTTATAATCACGCCGATGGAGTCACGTGACAACTGATTTTTCGCAATTAACGTTAAACCCCTTTGAGATATGGATCGCCGAACTGATATAAGCTCCCATCCCGACCCCGCGCCGGACGCCGGTGAAGAGACGTTGTCCTTCGTGGTAGTCCCGGTTCCTGCACGGGGCCCTGAAACCGTCTGCCACCGCACCATCACCGGCGACCCGGCCTGCCATTCGCAGGCGGAGTTCCATGGGCGTACCATTTACTTCTGCACAGAAACTTGCCAGAGCGTTTTCCTGTCTGACCCGGAACGTTTCTACGCTGCGCATAGCATAAGGAGACCATGATGAAAAAACTCTACGGCGGCATGGAAGGCGGCGGGACCAAGTTTATCTGCGCGGTGGGGAGCGGGAAGGATGAAATCATCGAGGAAGTCCTCTTCCCGACCACGACGCCCGGCGAGACGCTCGGCCAGACCATCGCTTTCTTCCAGAAATACAACGTTTCTGCCATTGGGTTGGCTCCGTTCGGCCCGCTGGACCTGAACCCGGCCTCCCCCACCTACGGCTCCATCACCGCCACGCCCAAGCCTGGATGGGCCGGGACAAACGTGGTGGCTGCCTTTCAGCGCATATTTGATATGCCGCTGGCCTTCGAACTGGACGTAAACGCGGCAGCCTTCGGTGAGTACTCTTTGATTCCTGAAAACCGGAGTCTTGAGTCGCTGGTCTACTTCACCATCGGGACCGGTATCGGCGCGGGCGTCATTATCAACGGGAAAGTAACCCATGGACTGACCCACCCGGAAGTGGGTCACATGCTCCTGCCGCACGATCTTAAAAAAGACCCCTTCCCCGGCACCTGTCCCTTCCACGGGGACTGTTTCGAAGGCCTGGCTAGTGGACCCGCCCTCGCCCGCCGCTGGAGAAAACCCGCTGAAACATTCCCTGATAACCACCCCGCCTGGGAACAGGAAGCCTTGTATATCGCTTACGCATTGGTGAACATTATCCTGACGCTCTCCCCGCAGCGGATCGTGCTCGGCGGCGGCGTGATGGAGCACCAGCTGCTCTTCCCGTCCATCCGGGACAAGGTGCGGGTACTCCTTAATGGCTATCTCGCCTCGCCAGTGCTTACCGGTACAATGGAAGAATTCATCGTCCCGCCCGCTTTGGGCAAGCGCTCCGGCGTGCTGGGTGCCTTGGCGCTGGCAAAGAGCTGTGTCTGATGTCGTTCCGACGCTCCGCGCTTGTCGGGACGCCGGAGCGCCCAACTCAGGGTGATGACGCACAGCATCGTCGCCAGAATCACCTCCCTCTCTTCCAACGCTCTGCGCCAGAAACCCTATCGGTAAATGGAGATTAAACCATGCCCCAGAAACTTCATGTCGTCACCGGTGCGTTCGGGTATTCAGGAAAGTACATCGCCACGCGGCTGCTGGCCGAAGGCCGCCGCGTCCGCACACTGACCAACTCGATGCAGCGCGCTAATCCATTTGGCGGCCAGGTCGAAGCCCATCCGTTCAGCTTCGACTGCCCGGATGATCTGGTTGAATCTTTGCGCGGCGCGGATGTCCTTTACAACACTTACTGGGTGCGCTTCAACTATTCCTTTTTCAAACACGAGTCCGCCGTCCGAAATACGCTCATCCTGTTTGAAGCAGCTCGTCAGGCCGGGGTCAAGCGCATCGTCCACATTAGCATTACCAACCCGTCTGAAGATTCTCCGCTCGAATATTTCTCCGGCAAGGCCCGCCTGGAACACACCCTGCAGGAATTCGGCTTCTCCTACGCCATCCTGCGCCCGACGGTACTGTTTGGTAAGGAAGACATCCTCATCAATAACATCGCCTGGGCCTTGCGGCACCTGCCAGTCTTCGGGTTGTTTGGCGACGGGAGCTACCGCCTCCAGCCGATTTACGTGGATGATCTGGCCGCGCTGGCGGTGGAACAGGGCAAGCACGGTGAGAACGTGACGATAGATACCATCGGCCCGGAAACCTTCACCTACCGGGACTTGGCAACTGACATCGCCAAAATCATCGGCATCCAACGCCCGATCCTGTCCATGCCGCCCGCGCTGGCTTACGCCGCCGGCTGGACCCTGGGCCGCTGGATGGGCGACGTGATGATCACCTGGCCCGAAGTCAAGGGGCTGATGGCCGACCTGCTCTGCACCGACTCTCCCGCCGCCGGGACAACCCGCCTGACCGACTGGGCGCGTGAGCATAAGGACACGCTCGGTGTGAAGTACGCCAGCGAATTAGCAAGGCGAAAAGACAGGGTCAAAGCTTACTAGAACCGCGGAAACAAGCTGCCAGCAGTTTTGCTGGGATAAGGCTAATCCGCAGGAGCGACAAATGTCCGATAACACAAATAGGGTTGAACCACATGGGTGTATCGTATGCGGCAAAATATACAACCTGCTGGTTGTGTATACTCCTTCTGGGTTGATGGTTGGCTGTACCGTGACCAGCCCTGGCGGGCATCCGGTGCCGGATGCGGTCCGGCCGCTGGCGGCTTGCAACACGCACAGCGGGGCGGAAATAGAAACCGCCCTCGCGAGGCACTATCCCGGTCTGGAACAGGTAGAAGACCGCGAGGATTGAAAGCACCGGTTATACACCCAGTCCATCCGGCCGGGTTTTCTTATCTCCCCTACGGTATAATAGCCCCGTTCCACCCATCCCAATCACCTGATCACCCAATTACCTGATTACCTGAAACCTATGCCCTCCCCCCTCGTCGAATGTATCCCCAATTTTTCCGAAGCCCGCCGACCGGAAGTGGTCGAAGCCATTGTTGCCGCCATTGCCGCGGCCGGCGTGACCGTGCTCGACCGCCACTCCGATAGCGACCACAACCGCACCGTCGTCACCTTTGTCGGCGCACCCGCAGCAGCCGAAGAAGCCGCCTTCCAGGGCATCCGCAAGGCCAGCGAACTGATCAACCTGGGCGGGCACACCGGTTCGCACCCGCGCATCGGCGCCACCGACGTGGTTCCGTTTGTGCCGCTCTCCGGCGTCAGCATGGAAGATTGCATCGCCATGGCCCGCCGTCTGGGTGAACGCGTCGGCCGCGAACTGAACATCCCGGTCTACCTGTACGAGGAAGCCGCCACGCAGCCCGAACGGGTCAACTTGGAAAACATCCGCCGCGGGCAGTACGAAGGCCTCAAGGCGGAGATCGAGACCAACCCGGACCGGAAACCGGACTTCGGTCCGGCCCGCCTCGGGCCCGCTGGGGCTACCGTCATCGGGGCTCGCCATCCGCTCATCGCCTACAACGTTTACCTGGCTACCGGCGACGTGGCTATTGCCAAAGCCGTCGCCAAAGCCGTCCGCCAGTCATCCGGCGGGCTGCCGTGCGTCAAGGCGCTCGGGATGCTGGTGGAGGGCCGGGCGCAGGTTTCGATGAATCTGACCAATTTCCGCCAGACATCCATCCAGACTGCCGTCGAGGCCGTCCGCAGCGAAGCGGCGCGTCACGGCGTGGGCATCCACCACAGCGAACTAGTGGGACTCGTCCCGCAAGAAGCGTTGACCGACGCGGCGGCCCGCTATTTGCAGTTGGATGGTTTCAAGTCCGAACAGATTCTCGAAACCCGCCTTTTCGCCCCCCAGAGGGTTGATTCCCGACCCACCAATTTTCTGGATGATCTCGCCGCTGCGACTCCCACCCCCGGCGGCGGATCCGCCGCCGCGCACGCCGGAGCGATGGGAGCGGCCCTGGTCGCCATGGTCGCCCGGTTGACGGTTAGCAAGAAAAAGTACGCCGCCGTCGAAGCCCAGATGACTGAAATCCTGAACCAGGCCGAGCACCTGCGCCGCGAACTGACCGCCGCCGTGGACGAGGATTCGGCCGCTTTCGAAGGCGTTTTGTCCTCCTTCAAACTGTCGAAAGCCACGCCCGAGCAGGAGAAAGTTCGCACGAAGGCCATTGAGAAAGCCACCCTGCGCGCCGCACAGGTGCCGCTCACAGTGGCACAGAAATCTGTCAGTGTGATGGCACTGGCCGAACGGGCTGTGGCCCTCGGCAACCTGAACGCCATCAGTGACGGGGCGTCGGCGGCAGCCTTGGCGCGCGCCGCCCTGACTTCCGCCGGGTACAATGTGCGCATCAACGTCAATGGGTTGAGCGACAAGACAGCTGGCGATAGTCTCCTGAGCCAGTTACAAGCTCTTGAAGTGCGCGCCATGAAGCTGGAAAAAGACGTGCATAATACCCTGACCGAACGCGGAGGCATTTCTACATCATGAAAACCGGTAACATTCTGATAAGCCTTATTGGTATCCTGGGCATTCTTCTGGCAAGTTGCAGTAGCCAGCCTGCCCCAACTCCTGTGAGCCTGCCGCCCACTCCGACAACCCAACCGACTGCAACACCCACTCCTCCTACCCTGTGGGTGGCTCCCTACGTCCCGACGGAACTGGTACAGTCTGTCGTTCTGCCTGACGGCTGGAGCCGGTCGGACACTGCCGAATCTGCCACCGCCCGTCTGGAAATCGGCGACCAGAACATCCTCAGCCATTGGGTGTACGCGCTGGTGGCTCCCTATCCGACCGTCACCGACGATGTACCCGCCCAGGATGTAAAGTCCGCCTGGCAGGGGACTCCGCCGGCCACGTTTGGCTCCCGGCTACTAATGGACCAGAACACCCGGGATGTTTTTGCCGCCTGGTGGGGCGAACCTGCCGCCTCGGCAGTCACCGTCCTCCCGGCAGATCAGTTGGTCACGACCGCCTGGGACGACATGACTTCCTGGGCAATCGTCCCATTTGAGCAAATCGAGCCACGCTGGAAAGTGCTCTCCATTGACGGGAACTCCCCCATCCGCAAAGGTTTCGATGTCAACACCTATGCCCTGTCTGTCCACTTCAGCTTGAGCAGTGGGAGCCTGTCCCTGCTGCCGAGCAACCGCGATCCGAACAAGCTGACGATCGTGGTCACCTCCGGGACGACGGCGCTGGTACGCGGCACGGCAGTCATGATGGAAGAAAAAGGGCTGCTCTACCCCGCCGAGGAGATCGCTCCCATTCTGCAAAATGCTGACATCACCCATATCAGCAACGAGATCCCCTTTTGGCAGGATTGCCCGCGGCCCTTCCTTGGCCAGGAAAACCTGGTCTTCTGCAGCAACCCGAAATACATCCAGCTACTGGAATACATCGGGATGGATGTTGTGGAACTGACCGGAGACCATTTCAACGATTACGGTCCGGATGCGATGCGCCTCACACTTCAAATGTACAGGCAGCGCGGCTGGAAGTACTATGGTGGCGGAGAGAACCTGCAGGAAGGTCTCAGCCCCGCCACGTTCACCCATAACGGCAACAAAATCGCCTTCCTCGGCTGCAACGCCAAGGGCGACGGATATGCGAGCGCCACCGATACCCACCCCGGGGCAGCCGCCTGTGGATACGACACGCTGCATACCGAGATTGCACAACTGAAACAGGAAGGCTACGTGGTCATCGCTACCTTCCAGCACCAGGAATACTACCAGTACACCGTCCTGCCCGAGTACCGCCTGGATTTCACCGGTATGGTAGATGCCGGGGCCGATATCGTCCAGGGCAGCCAAGCACACCAGCCCCAGAATTTTGAATTCTATAAAAATGGTTTTATTCACTACGGGACCGGGAACCTGTTCTTTGACCAATATATCACCCTCGGTAGCGACCAGACTTTCCTCGACCGGGCCTTCATCGACCGGCACGTCATCTACAATGGGAAATACATCAACACCGAACTGCTCACCATCAAGTTCACTGATTTTGCCCAATCCCGCTTCATGACCCCCGAGGAGCGAGCCGATTTCCTGCGCTTGATGTTCTCTGCCAGCGGCTGGAAAGCCATGCGGTAAGAATCACTGATGACAAAGTTCGAAACCCAACTTACCCCCGCCGAAAAGCGGCTGCTCGAAAGCCTGGACAGCCCGGTAAAGATCCAAGCTTTTCTGAACGCCACCCCCTACAGCGAAGACGAATTCTACCGCTGCCCGCTGCGCGTCCTCCGGGAGCGGAAAGCGCATTGCTTCGATGGGGCTTTATTTGCCGCCATGGCATTGCACCGCATCGGCCACCCGCCGCTGATCCTGGAACTCATCCCGAACGCGCGCGACGACGATCATATCCTGGCACTTTTCAAGCGATATGACCATTGGGGAGCCGTGGCGCAGTCAAATTTTACCGGCCTGCGCTACCGCGAACCGGTCTACCGAAGCCTGCGTGAACTGGTTATGTCGTATTTCGAAGACTTCTTCAACTCTGCGGGTGAGAAGACTCTGGTCGGCTACCGCGGTCCGATCAACCTGAAAGTCTTCGACCGGCTGGAGTGGATGTCCAGCGACACAGGTCTGGAAACGCTGTCCACCGATATGGACCGCTACCGCGTCCTTCCTGTCATCACCAGCGAAATAGCAGCCGATCTTGCCCCGCTGGACGAGCGCAGTCTGCGCGCCGGGCTGATGGGCGCCAACGAAGCCGGCCTGTTCAAAGTCCATTAGCCATGCGCCCCTTCACTGATCGCGTCATTCCTCTCCGACCCGAAGGCGCCTATGCCGTCCTCGCCCAGGCCCAGGCCCTCGAAGCCCAGGGACGAAAGATCGTCCATCTCGAAATCGGCCAACCCGACTTTCCCACACCAGCTCATGTCAGCGAAGCCGGGATCGCCGCCATCCGTCTCGGGAAAACCAAATATACTCCTCCGGCGGGAATCCCCCAATTCCGCGAGATCATTGCAGACTATGCCGGACGCCAGCGCGGGCTGAAAATTGACCCCGCGCAAGTAGTCGTCGGCAGCGGCTCCAAGCCCGGACTCTTCTTCCCGACCCTGGCTCTGGTTGCGCCGGGCGACGAGGCGCTTTACCCCGACCCCGGTTTCCCGACCTACGAGGCCATGATCCGCGTGGCAGGCGGGATTCCGGTCCCGGTGCAACTGCGCGAAGAAAACCAATTCTCCTTCGACCTAGGTGTTTTCGATGCAAAGATATCCGACCGGACGAAACTGATCGTCCTGAACTCACCCGGCAACCCAACCGGCGGCGTTATCCCGCTCGAAGACCTGAAACACATCGCTGAAAAGGCCCGCAAACACAACTGCTGGGTGCTCTCGGACGAAATCTACACTCAACTGGTCTACGACGGCACGACGGCCCACAGCATCGCCGAAGTGGACGGGATGCTCGAGCGTACGGTCATCGCGGACGGGTTCTCAAAAACCTATTCGATGACCGGCTGGCGGCTGGGCTACATGATCGCCCCGCTCGCTTTGGCCGAGCGGCTGGAACTGCTTATGACCCACGCCACCGGCTGTACTGCCGCCTTTACCCAGTTCGCCGGAATGGAGGCCCTGACCGGTCCGCAGGATTTCGTGGCTGAAATGGTGACCGAATACCAGCGCCGCCGCGACCGCATGCTGGAACTGGTCAACGCCATCCCCGGCGTCTGTGCGCAGAAGCCGCAGGGTGCATTTTACGTTTTCCCGAATGTCAAATCGTATGGATTGAGTTCAAAGGAAATTGCCATCCGCCTGATTAACGAGGCGGGCGTGGCGGTGCTGGCCGGAACCGACTTCGGCGCGGGCGGCGAGGGCTATATCCGGCTGGTGTACGCCGTCTCGATGGAGATGATTGAGGAGGGGGTGGAAAAGATCGCCGCGTGGTTCAAGTCGCTGAAACGGTAACAGGTTCTGGATCCGAAAAGATTCGAAAAGGGCCGGAGACGGGTTTCGCCTCCGGCCCTTTTTATCTCTTCGATGGTTCAGGCGTTCTTCACTTCATAAGCCCTGACGTCCTCCACCGCTTTCTTCACGTTGACGATGGGCAGGATAATCAGACCCATCACGAAGAAGAAAATCAGCGAGAGGATGGCCGGGCGCAGACTGCCGAAAACCTGGTTCATCAACCCGAACAGCAGCGGCCCGATCCATGAAGTACCGCGCTCGCTGATTTCGTAGAAGGAATAGTACTCCGCATGCTTGCCGGAGGGGATAATCTGGGCATAGAGACTGCGGCTGATGGCCTGCGAGCCGCCCATCACGAGCGCAATGAATGCGCCCATGATGAAGAATTCGAGCACCCGGCTTTCGCCCTTCAATCCAAAATAGGCATAAATCACAACACCCGCCCAGATAACCAGGCTGACGATGATTGAGCGCTTGGCACCCACCCAGTAGGCGAGCTTGCCCCACAACAGCGCACCAAAGAACGCCATGAACTGGATCATCAGGATGACAATGATCAACGTGGACTGATCCATACCCACCCCACCGCGGATAAGCGGAGCGGCCGCGAAAGTGGACGAGACTGCGATCACTGTCTGGATGCCGTCGTTGTAGAGGAAGTAGGCCAGCAGATATTTGAGTGTTTCGGGGAAATTCTTCATTTCCTTGACCGTACTCCACAACTGTCTGAAGCCCACCCTGGCGTAAGTCTCACCTTTCGGCAACTGCTTTACGGCATGACGAGCCCGCAGGCGCACCCAGGTGAAGAATGAGAAACTCAACCACCAGATACCCGCTGAAGCCAGGTTGATGCGAATCGCCAGGGGTTGGGGGACACCCAGTTTGTCGCTGAACATGTAAAAAGCCAGGTTGAGGATGAGCAGCAACCCATCACCCAAGTACCCCATTGCCCAACCATAGGAGGAGACCCGGTCACGCTGGTCTTCGCTGGCAATGTCGGGAAGATAAGAGTTGTAGAATACCATTGCCGCGCCGAAGGCCAGGTTGGCAACGATGAACAAAAGTCCGCCCAGCCACCAGACCGGGGCGGTGGTGAAAAACATCAGGATGGTCGCGATGGCACCTATGGTGGCGAACAATTGCATCATCTGCTTGCGGCGGTGGGAATAATCTGCAATCGCGCCCAGGATGGGCAGGAAGAGCACCTGCATCCCGACGGATAATGAGATACAGTACGGAAAAAATGAATCCGGAGCAATCGGGATTCCCAGTATGCGAGCCACACCGTCCTGGCTGGCAATGGCCGCTTTCTGGGCAAGGTTAGCCAGGTACGGCCCCAGGAATACGGTCCCGACAGTAGTGCTGAAAGCCGAGTTGGCCCAATCGTACATCGCCCAGCCGAAGATTTCACGCTTGTCATTGACCTTTGGACCTTCTGCTGCAATTTCCATACTGCCTCCTGTAAGAATTATTTAATGAAAGAACCCCTGCCAACGGAAGGAGTTGCACGGATTATTACCGCCCTTGCTCCGCTTGACAAAGTCATAGTATTCGCAACGACACACTATAAGTTTAATAATTGTGGCAGTACATAAATTATGGATAAGGCTTGTAGTAGCGACTTCCCTAACACCGACCGCCAGGGCAGGTGTAGTCGCTTTTTTCCCGGGAGATGGACGGCTGCCCCCTCCGGGGATGATAAAGCCGTCACTACGGTGTTTTTCGAATGGAAATTTGCCTCTGCATAACTGATGTTAATTATTTTTTTGCTGGCACTTTCGACATCGCATACTCTGCCAGGGCGGTGATGGTGAGGCTCGGGTTCACACCGGGATTGGCGGGCATGATCGAGCCGTCAATGATGTACATCCCAGGATAGTTATGCACTTCAAAGGCCTCGTCCACCACGCCCTCGGAGGCGTCCCTGCCAAACGGCACCCCGCCCAGAATGTGGGCGGTAGTCGGCAGGTCCAATAGATTTTCGCCAATCGAGCCGAGCGCGATCCCATTGGTGCGTTTCGCAAAGTCACGGGTCAACTCATGTGAGCCTTTCACCTGGGCGTAGATCTCGTAGCCAGGCTCACGCTCGGCCACCATGCCGCGGCGGAACAGCGTGAAGATACTGCGCCCCATGCGGAAGCGCATGCGGTTATCGGCGTGCTGCATCACCAGCAGGATCGTCACGTTGTGCGCCCAGCCAGGCAGGATGAGGGCCTTTGCATAGTCAAGCGGGTGGGTGATGGCCCAGCCCAGGAAACGGAAAATGCGCACGGGCACGCTCACGTCCGTGTCAATCAGGGGGGCGGCCAGGTAGCGCATCAGCGACGAACCGTCGGGGTAGCGCACCGGCTCGATGCGCGTGATCCTGTCAAGGTTATAGATGGACGAGATCGAGACGCCCTCCGAGTAGTTGATATCCGACTTCCTTGCCATCGCTCCCAGTAGCGCTTCAGAGTTGGTGCGCACCATGTCGCCGAGCCGAGGCGACAAATTAGGCAGGGACTGGGTCTCATCACGTAAACGGAGCAGCAGCTTGAGGGTGCCCATTACGCCGCCAGACAGGATCACGGCTCCGGCCCGCACCCGCTGGCGGGTCCCGTTCAAGAAGCGGGTGCTCGTCTGGTAGGAGACTTCGTAAAGCGCCTCGCCCCGCCCCCTTTGGGGGTGCTTCGCGAGAAGAGGGGTTGGGTTGAGGGGACGAATATCCACCACTTCTGATTCCGCAACGACCTTAGCCCCGTTCTTTTCTGCAAAATATAGGTAGTTCTTGGGGAGCGTGTTCTTGGCATTGTACCGGCATCCGACCATGCAGGCGCCGCAGTGCCGGCATCCCGCCCGCCCGGGGCCTTCACCGCCGAAGTACGGGTCGGGGACAGGCACACCTGCCTCCCCAAAATACGCGCCAACGTCGGTGGCGCGGAAAGTTGCGCCCATGCCGGCCTCTTCGGCCATCGTGCGCAAGAGTTCATCGGCCTTCCAAAGTTTGGGATTGCGCGCCACGCCGAGCATTTTCCTGGCGGTCTCATAATGCGGCTTGAGCACTTTCCCCCAGGCGACGGGTGTGTTCCAGGGGGGCGTGGCGAAGGTCTCGTCGGTGGGGATCTCGAGCACGTTGGCGTAGCCCAGGCTCCCGCCGCCGACGCCCGCCCCGTGCAGCACCATTGCGCCTTTGAGAATGCTTATCTGCAGGATGCCATAGGCGCGGATGACCGGCATCCATAGATATTTCCAGAACTGCCAGTTGGTTTTGGCGAAATCCTGATCGCGGACACGCCTGCCTTTTTCAAGTACGAGGACGGAGTACCCCTTTTCGGTCAGCCGCATGGCAGAAACGGAACCGCCGAAGCCGGAACCGATAATAACAAAATCATAATCCTTTTGCTCCATGTTTGCTCCACTGGCGAACGGGATTTTGGTTCGGATTTTTACGCAGAACCCTGTGAAATCAACAACTATCCCAGGCGAGGCGGAGGCGAGCATAAGTATCTTCCAGCGCCTCGGGCATCACTTTTGTTTCGGCCAGCGTCATCATGAAATTGGTGTCGCCGGTCCAGCGCGGCACCACATGGATGTGGACGTGTCCGGCAACTCCCGCTCCAGCGGCTTCGCCGATATTCGCACCGACATTGAAGGCGTCCGGATGGTATACGCTGCGAAGCACACCCATTCCCCGGGTTGCCAGTTCCATCATTTCGGCGCGCGTTTCCGCCTCCAGATCTTCGAGCGAGTTCCGGTGCTCGTTGGCGACCACCAGCATATGACCGGTGGTATAAGGGAAGCGATTCAGAATGACAAAACAGCGTTTTCCGCGGAAAATGACCAGATCATCGGGACCATCGGCCTCTTTCTGTACATCGCAGAATACGCAACCTGCGGTCTTCGTTTCGACAAATTTCATGCGCCAGGGCGCCCAGAGCCGTTTCATATATCCTCATTGTAGCAAAGAAAAATGCTATGGGAAGGCCCATTTCCGCTTGTTTGACAGTTGTAAACCAAAGCTAACTTTTGGATAGTTGACAGTCTTTCCGAACAATAGTATTCTCTAGATATGGAACAATTGGCGCTCTTTGATGCATCCCCTCGCTGGACCGTCACCGATCTGACGCGTCATCTACGCCAGTTACTGGAAGCCGACCCGGACTTGCAAGGGGTCTGGGTGCAGGGGGAAATCTCCAACCTGTCGCGACCATCCTCCGGTCACATTTATTTTACCCTGAAAGACAGCGGTGCTTCCCTGCGCTGTGT
>JADGQD010000175.1 GCA_017882065.1 Anaerolineales bacterium
AAAAAAACCTGACAGGTTATCTGAGCCTGTCAGGGTTTTTTTATTGGGGCCTTGGGAATCGCCGGAGAAGAACCTCCGGCGGTTTCGTTTAGAATATCTGTCCCTTCGCTTGCATTTCCTTCAAAAACTTTTCCCGATTGGCAGATCGGGCAGTCTTTCCGCTGGATGTCTTGACCAGCCAGGGTTTGCTGACCAGATGTACATAGCGCAGCGCCACCGCTGAACCGCGCGTCACTGCCGCGCGGATACCGTCTGCAATCTTCTGGCGTTCGACAGGGTCGCCCATATCCACTTCAGCCACCATGATCACATCCTCGGTCCCGGTGGTTTCGTTGAACACACCGAAGGCCGAGGCGCGTCCGGCATGAACGCCGGGAACTTCGTAAGCGAGCAGTTCCAGGTCCTGTGGATAAATATTCTTGCCACCTACGATAATCAGGTCCTTCTTGCGACCGGCAATAAAAACTTCACCGTTAAATATATAGCCATAGTCACCCGACATGTACCAGCCGCCCTCCAGGAATGCCTTCTTCGTGATGTCTGGGCGATTATAGTAGCTGGTAAGCATGCAATTACTTTTCAATACAATCTCGCCGATGTGGCGTTCCTCCAGGTCACGGCCTTTGGCATCCACGACACGAATGGTAGTGTTAGGAATGGGTTTTCCACAGGACATCATCTGGATGGCAGGGCGACCATCGAAGGCGGGACGTGCAATGAGATCGGAGGTGAACGACTCGCGATCAACCTCCTCGACGTAGGGTAATTTGCTTAAATCATTCTGGGTGACGGCGAAGACGTTTTCCGCCATACCATACGAGGTCTGGAGGGTTTCGAGGCGGAAACCATACGATTTAAAGCGCTCAAAGAACATCAGGTGACTCTTGTATTTGACGGGTTCCGAGGTGTTGATGCTGGCGCGCCAAGAGGAAAGATCTACTCCTTCCATGTCACGGTCGCGGATTTTTTGCGCGCAGAAGTTGTAGGCAAAGTTCGGCAGCCAGGTGAGAGTGCCGCGATAGGTTGAGATAGCCTGCAACATGCGATACGGGGCGCGCACCCAATCGAAGGGAGACATCTGAACTACAGGGATGCCGCGCAGGATGGGCAACAAAAAGCAGGCAATCAATCCCATATCATGATAAAGAGGCAACCAGGAGACGATCACATCGTCCTGCGTGAGGCGGATGGATTCGGCATAGGCATCCAAGTGATTGAATATCGAGCGATGGGAGAGCGCCACACCCTTTTGCAAACCGGTGGAACCGGAAGAGTGTTGAAGTAAAACAACATCCTCTTCCTTGCGACGGGGACCCCCGAAGGCTGCGAAATCGGGCAGACACGGACGGTTGGCGGTGTCCTCAGTCCGGTCGCTGATGATCACCGCTTTCACCGAGTCCTCGCCGGGTTTGAGAGCCGCGCGGACTTCCGGCTCGAACTCCCGATAGGTGACGATCGCCGTCGGCCGGGTATGAGACACCAGCTCGGCCAGGTCAGTACGGTAACGGTCGGGGAGCAGTTTCTCGGTCAGGAATGGCATAATGGATGGGATGGCTCCAAGCAGTACGGCTCCGAAGTAGGCATAGATCAATTCCACATCGTGCTGGAGGATGAGCAGGACTACATCGCCGGGCTGGATGCCGTTTTGGGTGTAGGTCTGGACGTAGCCCGAGGAACCATGGATGAGATCGCGATAAGTCACCAGCCGGTCGGGCTGGCCGGCAAAGAGCATGGTAACGATGACTTTATCCGGTGTCTGCTCGTAATGTCGTTGGAGGTGGTTGGAAAAATTTGGCATATTACTGGCGTTCCTTGATGAAAGCAGTAAGCTGGTTCAGGTTGTCGAAGGAGGAGGCATTAAGTTCTGCATCATCTATGCGAACTCCAAAGTTTTTCTCGACAAACAGTGAGAGATCCACGAGATGGAAGGAGTCAACCAGCCCGCTGGAAAGCAGGGGTTCATCCGGTTTGATAATCCGGTCGGGTTGTTTCAAGAATTCAGCGGCGATGTATCTCGCCAGGATGGTTGTGAGTTCGTCGGTCATATGAAACTCCTTGGGTTGAAATAAATTTTTACGGTCTATTGTAATCGAAAAATTTCAGGGCCGCGCCAGCCAGGCTGCATTGCTCACAAAAAGATAGTCACTGCCCGTCAGACCGATGGCATCGCTCAAATCAACCACCTGCCCTGAGGCAACGTTCACTTTCCAGAGACGGATGGAGTAAGACGTATCCTGCCAGTCGGTCCCCAGCCAGAGCAGCGTGCCACCGTCCGGCGACCAGACAATGTTCGGGTTCAGCAGGGTGACGGATTGGAGTTGCCGTGTCGTGAAATCCTGCGCATTAATCAGGTAGTTATTGCCGCCAGTCACGCGCCCGGAGTAGTCGCTGCGTTCGTCCATATTGACCGCCAGCCAGCCGCCACCGGGCTGCCAGGCCATATCGGACAGGATGTCACCTGCCAGCGGGACCTCGCGCGGCAGCGCCCCGCTGAAATACGCAAAGGCCAGGTTGCTTTTATTCTCACTTGGAGCGAAGGCATACGCCATCTCCTGCCCATCCGGCGAGACCAGCGGGCGCGACATACCGCTCAACGACTGGCTCTTCCCGGACTCCAGGTCTGTCAACCAGGCGCCCATATGGGAACATTGACCGGTTGAATCGCACGCCCCGCTCTCCCAGGTGAGACGCGTCCCATTGGTGGACGGATAAATCTCCACGGGCGCGGCGCCCACAGCGAGAGATGTCAGTCCGGATCCATCAGCTTTCATCAATACCAGGGAGGTGGTTTCATTTTGACGGAGGATCAGCGCGATACGTCCATCCGGGAGCCAGAGTGCGCCTGCCTTGCCGGAGGGGAAGAATTGGTCGGTGAGCAGGGTGAGGGTCAAGCCGTCGGTGCGGTAAAGTAAACTGCCCTGGTTGACCAACAAATATTTTCCATCCGGTGAAGCGGACTGGAAGTTGAAGCCGGGACCGAGGAGTTGAGCCACGGTCCGGGTGGCCAGGTCGAACAGGTAAACACCCTGGGATTCGTACACGCCGTCCTGGCGGGATATAAGGCCGAAAACGATCCGGTCGGTGCTTGACCCAAGGCTGGGGCCTCTCACAGGAACAGGCAGAAGGTTTGAGGTTCGGGTGGGTTCGGGCGTGGCGGTCGAGAGCATGGCGCTTGTGGAAGCCACGTCCCGCACACCGCGCCATATGTTTTCCAATGCCTGGAGGCCGGTGTAACTGCGGGCATTCCAGCCATCGGTGGAGATGTGGAACCCGTCGTTGCGGACCGGGTCCATGCCGTGGTTGGGGAGCGATTGGACTGCCCGCCAGAAATTCCAGAGTGGAAGGTCGTACTCGTATGCTAGGCGGGCAGTGGTCAGATTGATACTGTGGTCGCCCTCGACGTTGTCAGCCTTGGTGGCAAGGATGGGGACCGCCCCGTGGGCGATGACCGTCTCGATGACCTGGCGCATGTATTTCTCGTAGGTCTCCGGCGTACGTCCATCCCACCAGACTTCGAAGCTGACGAAGACGATGCCGGGTTTTGTGATGCGCAACTCGCACTCGAGGGGATTTTCGCCCGGTTGGCAAACTTCGGGGTTGGCCCACAGCGGCGAGAGGACAGTGGCTGCGTTGAAGCCACCTTTTACAGCCTGGCCGTCGGTGTTGAAGTAGCCGGAGAAATTGTTGATCGTTTCCTGGAGATACTGATAATCGGTGCCGAGATTGTAGCGATCGGGGAGGTCGAAAAAGCCCATGAAAGCTTCTTTGATGTTCTGACAGTCGCCGACCTTCGAGAAGGCGCGCGGGTTGGTGCCCATCAACAGCCCAGCCTGATAGATCTCGATGGCTCGCCCGGTCACGGACGGGACGACCGGCCATTCCTGCCACTGCTCGGGGGGGAGGCGCGTGTCGGAGGTGGCGGTGGGATTCGGGGCGAGGGTGGGGAAAATGATGGAGGTTGGCGGCGGGGCCAGTTCCGCGGTCGGGGTGGTGACAATGGCGGTCTCAGTGACCGGCGTGGAGGTCGCCGTACCGCAGGCGGTTAGAAGGAGGACGAGTAAAGTT
>JADGQD010000176.1 GCA_017882065.1 Anaerolineales bacterium
GTCACGAGGTAGCCACCTCTTTAGCCCAGGCGCGCTCGGTGCGATACCACTCCACAACATGGCGCATCCCGTCGACCAGGAACATCTGCGGTTCCCAGCCGAGCAGGCGTTTGGCCTTGCTGATATCGGCCCAGTTGACAAGAATGTCTGTCTGGTGGGCAGGGTGATGTTCCACTTGCGCCTGTTTGTCGGTCAGTTCTTCGAACATTTCGCTGACGCGGTTTCCGATAAACCCGGCCGCGCCGGTGACCAGAAAATGAGCCATGTCTATCGCCTCTTGATCCTGGCCACGACTTCCCCGGGATTTTTGGCGGCGATCACGTTCAAATGGCTGTTTTTCACTTGCTCCAGTGAGACAGGGATTAGATCGTACTCCATCACATCGAAGATGAATAATCGATATCCCAATCTGGTCAGGCTCCGATAGAGTTCCATGGAGGATGAGCCGGCCGATTCGCGGGCCTCTTCTGCAAATTCCACCTGTAAAACTGGTGCTTCTGACGCGGAGAGACTTTTCTTGCCTCCCGCCAGGACATGCGTCTCCCAGCCTTCGACATCGATCTTGACCATGGTAAGGTTACCTGTCAGATTCTGCTCTTGCACAAATTGGTCGAGAGTGGTTGTCCTCACCAGCTCTGTTGAGAATTGCTCTCCCCCGGTTGGGGTTGCGATGGAATTTCGGCCATCATAGCCATCCAGGGACACAGCCATCTCGACCTGCCCGGAAGTATCCGAGAGCGCGATTTGATAGGCAGTGACATTCGAGAAGCGGTTCAGACGGACATTCGCCATGAGCCGCTCGTATGAAGTTGGGGTTGGCTCAAAGGCATACACATGACCTTCCTTACCGACACGATGGGCAGCGATCAGCGTGAAAAGCCCAATGTTCGCGCCAACATCGATGTAGATATCTCCTGGCTTGAGAAAGGCGTTATGGAATTTTCTCTCATTGACTTCGAAATCCTTGGCATAGATCGCATAGGAGACTTCACTGTCCAAGAACAAGCGCATGCGCACCCCGGGCAAGAGGTGAATGTCTTTAGATTGGCGCTTCTGCCGCATCGCTTTCCAGCGGGCACGACGGAGGTCACCGACGATATAGTTCAAACGTATCCCGATGCGCCTATGGAGAATCCCGTCCTGCAGGTAGGATAACCAGCGCAGTACCGGATTGTTCGGTCGGTTCGGGTCGTATCCTGGCATTTACAATCTCTCAACTTTCGAATTGTTCTTCCCCAACTCCCCCAGCGCATTGCGGCTATCAAAGATGAATTTGGCTGCATTCAGGATAGCCTTATAATCATAAACCTTGTGGTTCGTCACGGCGACGACCACGTCTGCAGCGCGCACAGCCGCCATAAGGTCCGGCACGCTGCGCATCTCTGTGCCCTCGTGGGTCTTCAGGGTTGGGATGTACGGGTCGTGGAATTCGACCGTCGCACCTTTCTTCTGGAGCAGGCCGATCACATCCAGGCCCGGGGATTCGCGAATGTCGTCAATGTCGGGTTTGTAGGCCACACCCAGGACGAGACAGTGCGCCCCTTTCAGCACCTGACCGCGCTCGTTCAGCGCCTCCAGGATGCGGGTCACAACGTAGCGCGGCATGTTGGTGTTAATCTCGGAGGCCAATTCAATGAAACGCGCCGTGTACTGGTAAGCCTTCATCTTCCAGGAGAGATACAGCGGGTCGATTGGGATGCAGTGCCCGCCCAGGCCGGGACCGGGGGTGAACTTCATAAAGCCGAAAGGCTTGGTGGCGGCGGCATCGATCACTTCCCATACGTCGACGCCCATCCGTTTACACATGATCGCCAGTTCATTAACCATGCCGATGTTGACCATGCGGAAGGTGTTCTCCAGCAGTTTCGCCATCTCGGCTGCTTCTGCCGACGAGACCGTATGGATGTGCTGGATGGCCGCGCCGTACCAGGCCGCTGTCACTTCGCCGCAGGCCTCGGTAATCCCGCCCACAACTTTGGGCGTATTCAGGGTGGTGAAATCTTCGCGGCCCGGGTCAACCCGCTCCGGTGAGAAGGCCAGGAACCAATCCTCCCCCACCGTCAGACCGTTGGCTTCACCCAGCATCGGCAGCAGGACCTCGCGCGTAGTGCCGGGATAAGTGGTTGACTCCAGCACGACAACCACGCCCTTGTGCATGGTCTTCGCCAGTTGCTCAGTGGCAGCCAAGATGAACGACATGTCCGGGTCACCGGTCTTCCGCAGCGGTGTCGGGACGCAGATGCTGACGGCATCCATCTCCTTCAATACCGAGAAATCCGTGGTGGCTTTCAGATGGCCGGACTTGACCAGCGGAGCGAGCCGTTCCGTGGAAATATCCGGGATGTAGCTGATGCCCTTGACCAGCGAATCAATCTTGCGCACGTCCGGGTCAATCCCGGACACATGGAAACCGGCTTCGGCGAACACCACCGCCAGAGGCAGGCCGACGTAGCCCATGCCGAGGATGGCCACACGCGCTTTCTTTTCACGAAATTTCTGGATCAAAGATTCTCTTTGGCTCATAGGGTGTTCTACCCGTATGCTGTGCATAGATTCCTCTTCATTCTCACAAACCTGAAAAATCAGACATGTCAGACCTGTTGAACTTGTTGTACTAAAACAGACTTAACTGCTTCGGGTCTTCCTTCGGCTCTTCCGCTGTCCCGGGCACGGAGGGTTTCAGTGCGGTGCGCGCCTGTTCCAGCAGTTTCGGCAGTTGAGCAAAATCTTTCAGGATGGCGGGTTTCAAGGCTGCTTGATGTAATGCTGCCGCCGGGTGGAACATGGCAATCACAAACCTTTGACCCACCCGCCGCATCTGTCCATGGACAGAACTGATCTTTGCACCGGGCATGTACTTGCCCATCGAGAACCGTCCGAGTGTGATGATGATTTTTGGGTTGATGGCCGCAATCTGGCGCTCCAGATACTCATTGCAAGCCGAAAGTTCTTCGGGGAGCGGGTCACGGTTGCCCGGCGGACGGCATTTTACCACGTTGCCAATCCACACATCGGAACGCTTCAGCCCCGCTTCGGCCAACAATTCGTTCAGGAAATTCCCGGCCGCGCCGACAAATGGCCGTCCCTGTTCATTTTCGTGAAAACCAGGTCCCTCGCCGATGAACATGACTTCCGATTTCTCCGGTCCCTCGCCGGGCACCGATAATTTGCGCGAGTGGTACAGAGCGCACTTCTGGCATGTCGAAACTTCTTTCGCAATTTGGGCAAGCGTTTCTTCGGCGCTCATGAAGCCTCCAAACCGTTCAGGTCGTCCAGGTTCATCAAAATGGCATCTTCGTTATTATCTTTGTAGTATCGCGGGCGTCCGCCCGCCACTACAAAACCATATTTTTTATACAACGACAGTGCACCCGCGTTCCCGGCGCGCACTTCCAGAAAAGCATGTGCGGCCCCTTCCGCCCGCGCCGAAAGCAGTGCTGCTATCATCAGCTGTTCTCCTATGCCCTGCCGCCGGAAATCCGGGTGGGTGGCAATGGTGGCAATATGTGCCTCGTCAATAATCAACCAGAGCACCAGCATGGCCGCAATGCGTCCACCGGATTCGGCCACCCAACTGCGCGAGACCGGGTTCTCGGTCAATTCAAAGCGGAACGAACGCTCCGCCCACGGCAGGCTGAAAGAAATTGTGTCAATCTCGTGGACGGTGGGGACATCCTCCAGCGTCATGCGCCGGATGGCAACGTTCACGCCGGCAGGCCTCCTGCCACGTGCAGGTAAATCGGAGCCAGCGAAGCCGCCACGTCCGTTTTGCCCGCCTGCCAGCGGTTCCAGGCGATCTCGGCCAGCACCCCCGGCCTGCGGACGCACTGCGCTGGGGAGGCTAGCATCACATTTTTGAATTTGCGCGCCAGACAATGACGGTCTTCGGCGGTCAACTCACCACAGACGATGACCGGCTTACGGATTTTCTTCTCCAATTCCCCGGCAGTCATCGTCGTGGCCGGACCGTAAGCCTGCCACCCGCTTCCTGTGGGTTTGTACCAACCCACAGCCAGGCGGCCGCGCCCGGCCTGTAACACGGCGGCCAGTTTCCG
>JADGQD010000043.1 GCA_017882065.1 Anaerolineales bacterium
ACAATAACTATTCAGCTACAAGTTAGAGAATAAGTCTCTTTGGTGATTTGAGCGACGAGGGTACACCCGGTCCCATCCCGAACCCGGAAGTTAAGCTCGCCAGCGCCGATGGTACTTGGTGGGTAACTGCCTGGGAGAGTAGGTCATTGCCAAAGAGACTTTTCTTTTCTCTTCTCATCAGTTCTTTCATAAGGTATAATTCATTCGTTCACAGACCAGTCCGTGTCGATTGCCGTTTTGATCGTTTTCTCTGGCAGTCAAGGAGTGTGTGCAGCGCGAAATTCTTGATGATAGGTTAGTACTTATCCAAGTATTAAACGCCCTCGGCTGTGTCTGTGATAAGCCGAGTTTTTGTTTATTCCTCCAAATGGAAGGAGGTGAGGCAGTTGACGGTCGTAAATTTACGCAATAATGAGTCTCAAGATCAATTGCTCAAGCGTTTCCGCAAAAAGATTGTAAAGAACGGTGTCTTGAGCACGGTGCGCCGTAAGCGCTGGTTTGTGTCCAAGAGTGAGCAACGCCGTATGGATCAAAAAAAGGCTATCCGGCGTTACAAGCGGCGTGCTTATAAGGATTTTGAGTAAACCAGCGGAACGGGACTGGAGGCTTTATGGCAAATGAAGATAAGATTCAGGTTGAGGGGCTGGTAATCGAGGCATTACCCGGGACTCAGTTCCGGGTCCGACTCGATAACGGGCATGAGGTTTTGGCCTATCTTTCGGGCAAGATGCGCAAGTATTACATCCGTATCCTGCTCGGGGATCATGTTAAGGTTGAGATGTCTCCCTACGATTTGACCCGCGGACGTATCACCTATCGCCAGAAGAAGTCCGGCGGGGAACCTGAGGCGGTTGAATAACCGGTTCCGTCTGCACTCATAGAAAAGGACAGCCCCTGCATTTGCAGGGGCTGTGTGTTTTAATAGGCCGTTTTTACGGCAGAGATTTGAAGGAATTTAACACTTTCATGTAGTTTGCGCGTTCGAAGACGGCCGGTTCTTTAACCGACTTCTGGCTCAGGCTGCCTTTCATTTGCTTGATGGACTCGTAATCGTGACCGGTCATCCACTTTTCCAAGTCAGACAGGATGACGGGGACGCGGCCGATTCCTTTTGCAAGCAGTTCCGAGGCCGTCATTGCCACACTGGCACCGGCCATGCTGGCTTTAATTACATCTTCTGCAGTGTGGATGCCGCTGGTGAGTGCCAGGTCGGCGTTGATGTGTCCGTAGAGAATGGCGATCCAGCGCAAGGGCAGGCGTAGTTCGTTTGAGGTGCTTAAAACCAGGTTCGGGGCGACTTCCAGGGTTTCCAAGTCGAGGTCGGGCTGGTAGAAACGGTTGAAGAGCACCAGACCGTTTGCTCCGGCTTCGACCAGCCGTTTGGCGATGTTAGGGATGGCGGTAAAGAACGGGCTGAGTTTAACAGCGAGGGGAATTTTGATGCTATTGCGCACATCATGGACAAGAGTGATGTAGTTCTCTTCAATCTGGGTGGCAGTCAGCGCCGGGTCGGTGGGGAGGAAATAGAGATTGAGTTCCAGAGCATCTGCACCTGCATCTTCAATTTTTTTGGCATATTTGATCCAGCCACCAGTGGAGACGCCGTTCAGGCTGCCGATGACGGGGATATTGACTGCCTGCTTGATTTTCTTGAGTGTTTCAACATAGGCATCTGGTTTGAGAGTGTAAGTTCCGCTCTGGGGATAGAATGAGTCAATTTCAGCAGAAGATTCTGAGCCATAAAAAAGGAAATGGTCCAACTCAAGGCTTTCGTGGATGACTTGTTCTTCAAAAAGCGAGTACATCACTATGGCCGCAATCCCGGCCTCTTCCAGTTTTTTGACGGTTTCCACTTTTTCCGACAGTGGCGAGGCAGACGCTACCAATGGGTTCTTGAGTTTGAGACCAAGATAGGTCGTTGAAAGGTCAACCATTATTTCTCCTTTGCTTAGTTCTTTTTTAAAATGGGACAGAGTTTCACTCTGTCCCATTTTAAACACGTTATTTCTGTTCTGATGTTTCACCGTAGTGCATGGCAGCCAGCTGGGAATAGAAGTTCCAGCGGGCTTTGGCGTCTTGGCTGGACAGTTTAAGCAGAGTCTCAGCACGCGCTTCGTCACTCTGGGTCAACATGCGGAAGCGGTTCTCGTTGTACATGTACTGTTCCACCGGGATGGTCGGTTCCTTGCAGTCCACTTGCAGCGGGTTCTTGCCTTCGTCCGCCAGGCGCGGATCGTAGCGATAGAGCGGCCAGAGACCGGACTGGACGGCCAGTTTCTGCTGTTCGAGGCCTTTGGCCATGTCAATGCCGTGGGCGATGCAGTGGCTGTAAGCGATAATGATGGACGGGCCGTTGTAGGCCTCGGCTTCGATGAAGGCTTTCAGCGTGTGCTGGTCACTGTAACCCATGGCGACGCGCGCCACATAGACATAGCCGTAAGCAATGGCCATCAGGCCCAGGTCTTTCTTTGAAAGGCCCTTGCCTGATGCTGCAAAGCGGGCCACAGCGCCGCGCGGTGTGGCCTTGGAAGCCTGGCCGCCGGTATTCGAGTAGACCTCCGTGTCGAGCACCAGTAAATTGACGTTGCGGCCGGTGGACAGAACATGGTCGAGACCACCGTAACCAATGTCATAAGCCCAACCATCGCCACCAATAATCCAGACCGACTTCTTGGCGAACGAGTCAGCGATGGCAGCCAGGTTCTTGGCCTGCGGGTTCTTGGAGTGGGCAAGTTTCTGCTTGAGGGCTTCGACGCGCTCGCGTTGTTGCTTGATGCCCAGGTCGGTGGTCTGGTCGGCTTTGAGCAGGCTGTCCACGAGGTTCTGGCCGAGTTCGTTGACGAAGGTCGGCAGGATATCGCTGGCATATTCGAGTTGCTTGTCCAGCGTAAGGCGGAAGCCCAGGCCGAACTCAGCATTGTCTTCGAACAGCGAGTTGGACCAAGCCGGGCCGCGTCCGTCTTTGTTGAATGTGTAGGGTGTCGTCGGCAGGTTGCCGCCATAGATGGAGGTACAGCCTGTGGCATTGGCGATAATGGCGCGGTCGCCAAACAACTGCGACATCAGTTTTATATAAGGCGTTTCACCGCAACCTGCGCACGCCCCTGAGAACTCGAAGAGCGGTTCGAGCAGTTGCGAGTTCTTGATGGTGCCGAGGTTAATGGCTGTGCGGTCAGTTTCAGGCAGGGACAGGAAGAACTCCCAGTTTGGAACTTCGGTTTCGCGCAGTGGCGGCTGTGGAGCCATGTTGATGGATTTGCGGGCCGGGTTGGTCTTATCCTTGGCCGGGCAAGCTTCCACGCACAACGTGCAGCCGGTGCAATCCTCTGGCGCCACCTGGACGGTATAGGCCATGCCAGGGAATTCCTTGAACTTGGAGTCCATGGACTTGAAGGTCTTCGGGGCCTTCTCGAGGAATTTCTTATCGTATACCTTGTGCCGGATTACTGCATGCGGGCAGACAAAGACGCACTTGCCGCACTGGATGCACAGGTCGGGTTCCCAGGCCGGGATTTCCAAGGCGATATTGCGCTTCTCCCACTTGGCCGTGCCGGTGGGGAAGGTGCCATCCACGGGCATGGCAGACACCGGGATCGTATCGCCTTCGAAGGCGATCATTGGACCGAGCACGTCGCGCACAAAGGCTGGCGCTTCTGCCGGGACCGGGGCGCGGCGGGTGAAAGTGCTGGTCACTTTACCGGGCACCTTGACCTCATGCAGGTTGACCAGAGTCTGATCTACTGCCGCGTAGTTCTTCAGGACGACGGCTTCGCCGCGTTTGCCATAGGTCTTCTCGATGGCTTTCTTAATCTGCTCGATGGCCTCGTCGCGCGGCAGGATGCCGGAAATGGCGAAGAAGCAGGTCTGCATGATGGTATTGACGCGGCTGCCCATACCGGTCTTTTCGGCTACATCATAGGCATTGATCGTGTAGAACCTGAGTTTCTTCTCGATAATGTCTTTCTGAACTTCTTGCGGCAGCTTATCCCAGATTTCCTCCGGGCCATACAGACTGTTCACAAGAAAAACCGCGCCAGGCTGGGCGTATTTGGTTAAGTCAAAGCGCTCCAGGAAGCTGAACTGGTGGCAGGCGACGAAGTTGGCGGTGTTGGGGGTGATCAGGTATGGGGCCTGGATCGGTTTGGGGCCAAAGCGCAGGTGTGAGACCGTCAAAGTGCCGGCTTTTTTGGAGTCGTAGTAGAAATAGCCCTGGGCGTTGTTGTTAGTCTCTTCGCCGATGATTTTGATCGAATTCTTGTTTGCGCCGACAGTACCATCCGAACCCAGACCGAAGAAGAGGCAGCGCACGGTCTCAGGATGCTCAACTGAGAAATTCTGGTCGTAATCCAGGCTGGAGTGGGTCACGTCTTCGTTGATACCGACCACGAAATGATTTTTTGGGTTGGCTTTCTTGAGTTCGTCGAAGACGGCCTTGACCATGGCCGGGGTAAATTCTTTTGATGACAGCCCATAGCGTCCGCCAATAACCTTAATACCCTGCCATCCATTCTCGAACAGGGTGCTGGTTACATCCAGATAGAGCGGTTCGCCAGATGCGCCGGGTTCCTTGGTGCGGTCGAGCACGGCAATGGATTTGACGGTCTTGGGCAGGGACTTGAGAAACGCAGTTGTGTCGAACGGGCGGTACAGCCGCACGCGGATGACACCGACTTTTTCACCCTTCTCAACAAGATAGTGCACGGTTGCTTCGGCGGTCTCGCCGCCGGAAGCCATAATGATGACCACGCGCTCAGCATCCGGAGCACCTGCATAATCGAACAGGTGATAGGCACGGCCGGTCAGCTTGGCGAACTTGTCCATCGCTTTCTGGACGATGCCAGGGACTTTGGTGTAGAACGGGTTGATGGCCTCGCGCGCCTGGAAGAATACATCCGGGTTTTGAGCGGAACCGCGCAGTACTGGATGATTGGGCGAAAGGGCGCGGGCGCGGTGGGCGCGGACGAGCTCATCGTCAATCATTGCCCGTAAGTCGTCATCATTCAACTGCTCGATTTTATCCACTTCGTGCGAGGTGCGGAAGCCATCGAAGAAGTGCAGGAACGGCACACGCGCTTCCAGCGTAGCGGCCTGGGCAATCAATGCCATATCGTGCGCTTCCTGTACCGATCCGGAGGGAAGCATCGCCCAGCCGGTCTGACGGACGGCCATCACGTCGGAGTGGTCGCCGAAGATCGAGAGGGCATGGGTTGCTACAGAACGTGCCGACACGTGGAAAACAGTGCTGGTTAATTCCCCGGCGATCTTGAACATATTAGGGATCATCAGCAGTAAGCCCTGGCTGGCTGTGAAAGTGGTGGTCAGTGCACCGGTCTGGAGTGCTCCGTGGACTGCGCCGGAGGCACCGCCTTCGGATTGCATCTCTACTACCAGCGGGACGGTTCCCCAGATGTTCTTGCGCTTAATCGCCGACCAGTCGTCGGCAAACTCCCCCATATTGGAAGAGGGTGTGATCGGATAGATTGCGCAGATTTCATTGGTGCGATGGGCGATTGAAGCGGTGGCTTCATTCCCATCAATCGTAACCTTTTTGCGTTCCATATAACTTTTCTCCTTCAAATAGGATAACACAGGCAATTCTGTGTATGTCTGATGTACCAACATATGAGTGTATTCCCCCGGGTTTACCAGCGATAGTTATTTTATACATAAATACTACTGCGACTTGTCACCAAAAAACGGCTCTATTTTTGCTTTTCCAGGTGCTCGCGTGCAAGAAGGAACGCTGCCAGCGACTTCGCATCCGGGATTTCGCCGCGTTTACACATTGCCAATGCCTCGGCTAACGGGACGTGCTCGACGGAAAGGAACTCGTCGGCGTCGGCCTCCAACGGGTCGTAACGCAAGTCGGTCGCCAGGTAGACATGCATATATTCGGTGGAGTAACCGGGAGCCAGATAGAATCCGCCCAGGGGTTCCAATCTCCCCGCGGCCATGCCCGTCTCTTCCCGGATCTCGCGCCGGGCGCATGCCTCCGGGGATTCACCCTCATCCAGGGTCCCGGCGGGCAGTTCCAGGAGATCCAGTCCCGCTGCGTGCCGGTACTGGCGGACGAAAAGCAAATGACCGTTAGCGTCCAATGGCAGGATAATAACCGACCCGACGTGTTCCACGATGTCGATCCTGGTCTCACGACCATCTGGCAGGCGCAGGGTGTCGCGTCGGATGGTGAAAGCTCGGCCCGAGTAGATGCTCTCGGATCTCAGGAGTTCAAACGGCATCTCGACTCTCCAAAATAATACCCAGGCGAAATCCTTTCGCCTGGGCGGATAAAAAAAGTTTTCATAGTTTAAGGGATATTCAGGATTCGTCCGGTTGTCAGCGGAGAGGACAATGACAGACCATTTGCGGCGGCGATGGAGGTTGGGTCAATGTCGCCAAAGTAGCATGCGATGCCATAGATCGTGTCGTCAACAGCTACAGTATACTGAGTCGGGTGCGTATGCAGAGCACGGTTACCTGGAAAAGAACCCGTTTGGGGGATACTTAATTGCGAGCCAGGCTGTAGGATTTGCCCCTGGCTAAAGCCATTCAAAGCCAACAAATCGTCCGGGTTGACGTTGAAGCGGCGGGCAATGCAATAAGGGAACTCACCTGGCATGAGAGTGTAAGTTGCGGGACGCCCGGGTGTCGCAGTAGGCACAATGACAACCGGTGTGATTCCTGGTGCCGGTGTGGTGGCAAACCCGGTTGGTGGTACCAGGGGGGTGCTCACTGTGCCAACCAGCGTGGTGGTGGGGAGGCTGCTACCAGGAGTAATTGCCTGTGCTATGGCCGTCATCGTCTGTATCATTTGTGTGGTACCGATCATTTGTACTTGACCCATGCCGGTTGGCAGTACCACTGCAGCAGTAGCGATGGTCCCGGTCGGTGTAGCTGTGGATGTCAGCGGCGCTTGAGAAGCGGCGCGCTGACAGGAAACTAGCAACAACATTGCTGCCAGACTAAGCATGAATATCAACGATAATTTCTTGAACATGGTTTCCTCCTCAAAAACGGTCTTCCTTTTATAGGATTCTAGGGTGATACTAGCACAACCTTTCTATATCGTCAAGCGGAAGGTTGAGGGGTGTGGCTAAAACGTGAGCAAAAAAGCATCACCATGGCCCCCTGCTGTATGACAAGAACACGAAGTTCGTAGAGTAAAAACGAAGGAAAATCTTCGTGCTCTCCTCGGGCACCTGCGTCCGGGGCAGCTGTGAGGGTTGAGATCAAGATAGTGGTTAGCTCACAAAATTAGCCACTCGCGGGTTGTGCTGCGTGACCGCATATTGGCTATTTTTCCAACCAGAAGGTCACTGGGCCATCATTTTCGATCTCGACCAACATATGAGCACCGAAGATGCCGATCTGTGACGGGACACCTTGGGCGCGCAGAAATTCAGCGAATTTTTCCACGAGCGGCGCAGCGACCTCGGGCCGGGCCGCCTCCGAAAAGGAGGGACGACGCCCCTTGCGGGTGTCGCCATAGAGAGTAAACTGCGAGACGACGATTGCCGCTCCGCTTACATCCAAAAGGGACAGGTTAAATTTGCTGGCGGAATCCTCAAAGATGCGGAGTGTTGCGATTTTCTCTGCCAAGAATCTGGCCTGTTCTTCGGTATCCCCCTGCCCAATGCCGAGCAGGATGACCAGTCCGTGGCCGATTTCGGCAACGATTTTCCCTTCCACGGTGACTTTACCGGATGTGACTCTCTGGATCAGGGCGCGCATTTTCTATGGTAGGGGCGATGTTACGTCGTCTCTAAGGGTGATTAAGGCAATTGCACTGCTTCCCGGACTTCCTGCATCGTCTTTTCGGCGATGGCCCGGGCGCGGTCAGCGCCGTCGGCAAGCACGGCCGGTACCAGGTCAGGCTGCGCTGCGATTTCGGCGCGCTTGGCGCGGAAGGGTTCGAGAGTCTTGTTCAAACTCTCGGCAAAACGTTTCTTGCAGTCCACACAGCCGATGCCAGCCCGGCGGCATTCGACGTTAATCATTTCCACGTCTTCTTTAGGGGTGAAGACTTTGTGGAGCGTGAAAACGTTGCATACATCCGGGTTGCCGGGATCGGTGCGTTTCATGCGCTGCGGGTCTGTGACCATCATCATGACACGCTGGCGGGTCTCTTCGGGCGTGGCGGCCAGTTCGATGTGGTTGTTCAGGCTTTTTCCCATTTTCTCTTTGCCGTCAATGCCAAGAACTTTTTGCACCTCGGCGGCTTTCATTTGTGGTTCGATAAGCACATTGGTATTGTAGCGGTAGTTAAATGAGCGGACGGTCTCGCGGGCAAACTCGAGGTGGGGGGCTTGGTCAATGCCTACCGGGACGAGGTCCGTTTTGTATAGCAGGATATCAGCGCTCATCAGCACCGGGTAGCCGACCAACCCATAGTTGACGTTGTTTGGGTTGTGGCGCACCATTTCCTTAAAGGTCGGCAGCTCGGTCAATTTGCCGAGCGGCGTGACCATCGAAAGGAGGATGTGCAGTTCTGTGACCTGCGGGACGTGTGACTGGACGAAGAGGATGGTCTCCTCCGGGCGGATGCCAACAGCAAGCAGGTCGAGGGCCAGATCGTAGGTGTTCTGTTTCAGGTTAAGAGTATCCTCGACGGTAGTCAGGGCGTGCAGGTCCACGATGCAATAGACGCACTCGTAATCTTCCTGCAAAGCGACGTAGTTTTTGAACGCGCCCAGATAGTTGCCCAAGTGGGCGCGCCCGGTTGGGCGGATGCCGGAAAAGACGCGGCCTTTTTTAGCCATAATTGCCTCGCGTAAAGCAGTTTTTTAATAACCGAAGTTCTTACTACTTATTTAAGAGCTCTTTGACCAGCCCCATAACTTCGCCTAGATCTGCGTGTCGTCCGGTCTGGAGTTTGGAGTATACCAGCTTATCGTTCACGGTGACCTCATATCGGCCTCCCTCGGAAGGGATGAGCGTAATACTCTCAATCTCCGACTCGAAGTTTTTGAGAAGTTCGTTTGCCAGGCCCACGGCCCGGTCGGTGAAGTGTCAGACTGTGCAATAGACGATTGAAATTTTAAGCATGGCGTCAGCTCCTTATATAATTCTTCAAAAATTATACTGCTTCTTGCTTAAATCAGTGAACTTTCCTATGCTGATTTAGGAACATCGTGGATAATGCAGATTTGATAGTCCCGACCCTTTGACGCATGACAGCCTTACATGTATAATCATTTTACAGTCTAAATCCCAAAATGGATATCTTTCGAGGCCTAGCATGGCTCTGAGCGGCAACCTGCGTGACTTCACCATTACTCAATTATTGAACCTCATCAACCTGGCTAATAAAACCGGGACTCTTATCGTTGAAGGGCCCAGCGAGACGGCCGAGGTCTCCTTCCGTGATGGGAAATTGGCTTATGCCCAAATTGACCAGGAAGATAGCAGCCTGGCTTCCGTGTTACATAAGGCCAAAAAACTTTCCTCAGGTCAGTATAAATCAATTCAACAAGGCGCTGCACATATCTCAGACAAGGAACTGGGTTTATTACTCATCAACGCCGGATACCTGTCGCAGGAAGACATCCTGACCAATCTCCAGCTGCATTTTACAGATATTATCCAGCACCTGTTTACCTGGGTGGAGGGCTTTTTCCACTTCGACAACGACTCGCTCCCGCCAGACGACCGAATCAGCGTCCGCCTGGATCTTGAAAACCTGATTATCGAAGGCTCGCGTCAAATGCGCGAGTGGGAGCAGTTGCAGGACGAAATTCCCAGCCTGGATATGGCGCTCAAGTTCACGGACCGTCCCGGCACCAATCTGCGGAACGTCAACTTGAGCGTTGAGGAATGGCGGGTTGTTTCTTATATTAACCCACGCAATACTATCCGGCAGATTGCCAGCGCCACCAAGATGAATGATCTGGAGATCCGTCGCATCGTTTATGGTTTGCTGCAAGCTGGCCTGGTTGTAACTACCCGGCTCGAAGGGGTTTCGACGTCTGCCCCCACGGTGCGAGTCTTTCCCACGGAAGATAAAGAAGAGCAGAAATCGCTAGTCAATCGTCTCATTGATAGAATTCGTTCCCTCTAATCTTTCTCGAGGATTGTCATTATGCAAACGGTCAAAATGGTTGTCACGGGTCCTTTTAACGCTGGGAAGACTGAGTTCATTCGCTCAGTGAGCGAGATTGACGTCGTCTCCACAGAGCGCAAGATTTCCTTGGCCTCCGAAAAGTCAGTTAAAGAAGCAACCACCGTCGCCATGGATTTCGGTCGCATCACGGTGGACGAAGACCTAGTGTTGTACCTGTTTGGCACGCCTGGTCAGCGGCGCTTCGACTTTATGTGGGAGATTCTCTCCGAGGGTATGCTTGGGTTCATTGTCATGGTGGATAGTAGCCGCCCGGAAACTTTCCGTGAGGCTCGTTCCATTCTCGAAACCTTTCATGCTTACGCACCGACCCCGTACGTGGTGGCCGCCAATAAACAGGATATGAAGGAAGCCTGGGATATTGAAGATATGCGCCACGTCCTGCGCCTCGATTCCAAAGTCAAACTAATCTCTTGCGTTGCCACCGAGCGAGACTCGGTTAAAGCGATTCTGCTTGAATTGCTCTACAGCATCCTGTCTGAAATGGAGAATGGAGAGAAATAGTCTCTCCTTAATTTATTGTAACTACTGTTACGCCGATTTGTGGTATTACTCCATCGGTTCCGAAGCGGATGTGGAACCATTGCTCATTGATTTGCATGGGCGCAAGATAGGCTATTACCACATGCCGACCTTTCTGGCGACCGAAAGCGGCAACCTCGTCTTCCAGGTCCCATTGCGGGCGATGCTGGCGATTGACTGCTGGACGCATGTATTTGTTGCCGATGGTGTCTTCGGTCTATGTGCCCGCGGGGCGTGTTTCGAAGATCGTCTCAATAAGGAATTTTGGTTCAGGTTTAAGTTATTGGGGAAGGTGCTTTACGAAGGCAAGCAGTTGCTGGAGTGTACGGAACTGGTCACAGTGGGCAAGAACTGCGTGATTGACCCCACTGCCATCATTCACAGCCCGACGACCATCGGCGATAACGTGACAATCAACGCCGGGACGGTTATCGAGAACTGCATTATTGGAAATAATGTCAATGTTTTGCAGGATTGCCAGTTGATGCTTTCCGTGGTGGGGGATGGCACCTTCCTGCCGTTCCGTGCTTCGCTCTTCATGACCACCATCATTGAAAATGGCATGGTGGCTCAAAATGCCTGCCTGCAAATGTGCGTTATCGGGCGCAGTACTTTCATCGGTGCAGGCAATACCTTTACGGATAATAATTTAATCCCCGCACCGATCCGGTCGCGAAATGGGCATGATAAACTCTCGGCATCCAACCGTCCGGTACTGGGTGAGTGCGTAGGGCATAACTGCCGTAATGGGGCAGGGATGATAATCTTCCCGGCCCGTACTATTGAATCAGATGTGGTCTTGTTTGCTAACCATGACCACCGCCTCATTGACCGTGATGTTGATTATGAGGATAGCGACCACCACAAGTTGAAAGATGCCAGCAAACACCCGCGCCTACATCCCCGTCGCGGCGAAAAAGGCCTCGCATCGTGGTAGCAGTGTGGAACCATATGCCTTCCCCTCGTTTTGGCTACACCGGGGAGGGGTCTTGGCCTTGCCATCGTCAAGCAGTTGGTCACCATGCACAAAGGCAAGATCTGGATGACAAGCAGAGGGTTACCAGGTGAGGGGAGCACATTCTCATTTACCCTGCCTGTTTATCAGGCTGAGGAGCTAGTATGACAAAA
This sequence comes from Anaerolineales bacterium, assembly GCA_017882065.1. Taxonomy (GTDB): domain Bacteria; phylum Chloroflexota; class Anaerolineae; order Anaerolineales; family Villigracilaceae; genus UBA877. Next base: position 11,768 of record JADGQD010000043.1, read on the forward strand.
ATATTGATAGCAGAAGATGAACGCGATATTTGCGACTTGATCACATTTACCCTGCGCTTTGCCAACTATGATGTTGTCGCGGTCAACAATGGCGAAGAAGCAGTGACTATGGCCCGACAGGAAGTCCCCGATTTGATCCTGATGGATGTGCGTATGCCGCGTATGACCGGGTATGAAGCCTGTGCGGCCATCAAGGCCGACCCGAACTTGAAGGATATACCGATAATTTTCCTTTCGGTCAAGGGGCAAGATTCTGAAATCCAGGCTGGCCTTCAGGCCGGAGCAGTGGAATACCTATTGAAACCATTTGCTCCCGACCAGCTGACGGCGCGCATTCAGGCAACCCTGGCGCAATACGGAAAATAATGAGGTTAGACAAGGCATGAGCGCGACACTACTTGACGATAAGATTGTGCATTACGAGGTGCTCGGGCGCGGACGTCCGATCATCTTCCTGCACGGCTGGGTTGGCTCCTGGCGTTACTGGGTGCCGGCGATGCAGACCGCGGCCATGTCTTTTCGTGCC
>JADGQD010000177.1 GCA_017882065.1 Anaerolineales bacterium
TACCAGATGCCGGGCAATATCCCCATCCGCAAGAATGGGGATGGGAGGCTGCCCGTCCCCGGCTGGACGGACGAGTACGAGTGGACCGGCACCATCCCCTTTGAAAAACTGCCCACCGTTTTCAACCCATCCAAGGGTTACATCGTCACGGCCAACAACGCCGTGGTCGGGGCGGACTACCCGTACCTGATCAGCACGGATTGGGATTACGGTTTCCGCGCCAACCGCATCGTGAATATGATCGAGAATGCTCCCGGTCCGATTGACATTGCAACCATTCAGAAAATGCAGGGCGACAGTTATGACGCCAACGCCGCCACGCTCGTGCCCGTCCTGGCGCAGTTGGCCTTCCAACCGGGAACGCCCAATCAGGCCGTTGCCCTAGACCTGCTCAAGAATTGGGACACCCAGGCCCGCATGGATTCCGCTCCCGCGGCCGTGTTTGAAATTTTCTGGAAGAACCTGCTGGACGATACCTTCAACGACGACCTCCCCAAAGATTACCGGCCTGAAGGCGGTTCCCGCTGGATCGAAGTGATGCGCAACATCGTCAAACAGCCGGATAGTTTCTGGTGGGACGACAAGTCGACAACGGACAAGGTCGAGAGGCGCGACGATATTTTGGTCAGGGCGTTCACCGAGGCTGTGGCTGAAATCGAACAGTTGCAGGGCAAGGATTCAGCCAAGTGGAACTGGGGCGATCTGCATACCGCCACCTTCGTGAACCAGACGCTCGGAAAATCTGGCATCGCGCCCATCGAAGCGTTGTTCAACCGCGGACCGTTCCGCGTGAACGGTGGCGACGCCATCGTCAACGCCACTGGCTGGAACGCGACCCTGGGTTACTCCGTGGATTGGCTCCCGTCCATGCGCATGATCGTGGACCTGGGGAACCTGAGTAATTCAGTCACCGTCCATACAACGGGCGAGTCCGGTCATGCTTACCATCCGCACTACATTGATATGGCGGATTTGTGGCGCAATATTCAGTATTACCCGATGCTGTGGGATGAACAGGCCATCACTACAGCTACAGAGGCACACCTGCGATTACTGCCTTAAACTTTTACAAAGAGACGCTGCCTCATCAGGCGGCGTCTCTTTTATTCAGGTCAGGTCGGGCTGATATATCTCAGCGAACAGCGCCGGCTGTCCGCCGGTGTGCCAGAACAGCACGGTTTCATCTTTTTTGAAAAATCCCTTGCGAACCAAATCAATCAGTCCCGCCGCGGCGCGACCGGTGTAGACCGGGTCGAGCAGGAGACCTTCATATTTTGCAAACAGGGAAATCGCTTCGCGTTCCGCCCCGGTCAGGACCCCGTAGCCGGGAGCGGCATATTCATCATTGACCAACACCTCGTCTGAGGCGAACTCGATGCGCGGCCCCAGCCGTTCGCTCGTCTCAGACGCCAGCTTTGCCACGCGCTCTTGCAGGATACGCTGCGGCTCATCTATGCTGATACCGAGCACTTTGCCTTTGTAACCAAAAATGCGCGTTCCCAGCACCAACCCGGCCTGCGTCCCGCCGGAGGAGGAGGCGAAGACGATCCAATCGGCTTTGACCTTTTGCCCGACAAATTCTTCCATCGCAAACACGTATCCCAGCGCTCCGGTTGGGCTGGATCCGCCATAGGGGACGAGATAAGGTTTATTGCCTTGTGCAGAGGTATTCTCAAAGTTTTCTTGCAAGACCGCGTCGCGGCGGGATTTTTCCGCCCAGACGATCTCCGCCCCAAAAAGCTGGTCGAGCAACAGGTTGGCACTGGCTTGAACGGGAGGATGTCCAACCAGCACAAGAATACAGTTAAAACCAAATTTTGCTGCCACGGCAGCCGTCTGGCGGCAGTGGTTGGACTGCAACGCCCCGGCGGAAAGCAGCGTGTCTGCTCTCTGGGCCTGGGCCTCGGCGACCAGGAACTCCAATTTGCGGGTCTTATTGCCGCCGAAAGCGAGACCGGTCTGGTCGTCGCGCTTGACGAGCAGGTGTGGGCCGTTTAAGATTGCGGATAAACGAGGGAGAGGTTCGATGGGGGTTGGGAGATGGGCGAATTTCAAACGAGGAATCATTCTTACCTCCGGTATCTCTACCACGAAGACACAAAAAACGAGTTTTTTTGAGTCTTCGCGACTTTGTGGTTAAGCTCAGCCCAGACTTTGCTTCGTTCTTGCTTTGCCGCGTGCCCGCATGATATTCATCACACGCGGCAGCACTTCCGTGTACATCTTATACAATATCGGGTTGGGGGTGAAATCCCACGCCCCGAAGGTGCGCAGGACGTAGCCGCCCAGTCCCTCTTTGAAGCGGAACACACCCCACAATTCATCGCTTTCGTCGAACTCGTTCGGCGCGCCCCACAGGTTGTAAATCTGGCAACCCAGCGTTTTCGCCCGCCGCATGGCTTCCCACTGGAGCAGGTAGTTTGGCATCTTCTCGCGGTGCTCATCCCGTGACATTCCAAAAAGATAAATTGCCTGCCCGGCAAAATAAAATATCGAGACCGCTCCCACCGCCTGGCCGTCCACTTCGGCGATTAAAGGCTCGCTAAAAGGCTGAAGGCCGAAAGTGGAAAGCGGGACGCTCATAAAATTACGCCAAACGGTCTGGTAGTAGCCTTCTTCCCGGATCAAAAACCCGTCCCGTACCGAGGTTTCTGCGTACATGCGGTACAGCAACGGCAAATCATCCACCGTCCCGACCCGCACCGTGACGCCTTTCTTCTTAGCCAGGCGGATGTTATAACGCGTCTTCTGCTTCATTCGCCTCAGCATCTCGTCTTCGGACGGGGACAGGTCAATCAGGACAGTGTTGCGGAACTGGATCTGGTCCTGCGAAAATTTCCATCCCCGCAGTGTCAGTTCGGACCTGGCCTCCTGTCCGCCGTTAAACTCGACCACCTCCTCCGTCCTGGGGACACCCGCTCCCAGCGCCACATCCGGGTCCACCTTGACGAAGATGGCGCCCTGACGTTTGGCGAACGCCTGCAAGTCGTCCAGGACGCGAGCGCGCAGCGCGGCATCGTCCCAGTCCATGAGCGGACCCTTCGGGATGTACAGAACGCACATCTTTTTTGCAAACCCACCGACCGGGAACCTGCGTTTGAGAACCATCGCAGCCGCGACAGGCTTTGCCATTGCAGCCTGCCAGACAAACGGCATGGCCTGCCAGCCGTATTTGGCCTTGACTTGCGACCATTCCCATGTCTGCAAGAGATGGGCGAGGGGCAGGGAGGCGATGAGTTCGTTCCAGGATTGGGGAGTGCCGGTAAACGGGATCATGTTGTCAGTCCGCGCCGGAACCGGAGAAACGCCACAGGTAGAGCTTGTAGAGCAAGGGAATGTAGACCCGGTCCAGGGTCGGTATGGCGCGTTTGATAGAGCCGCCGAAACCGCGTTTGAAACGGTATACGCCCCATAGGCCATCTTCGCGTGCCTCGGCCTCATCTTCGTCAACGTCTGTCGCTTCGTCGGGGATGCCCCACATGTCGTAATCTTCACAGCCCTGGGAGTGCGCCCAGCGGATGGCTTCCCATTGCAGAGGATAGGTGGCCTTGCGGTTACGTTCTTCGTCGGAGGATGCACCGTAAAAATAGTAAGCCTGTTTTCCATGTGCGAAGACCATCAGGGTTGCCAGCGTGCGGCTCTGGAAATCGGCCACAAAGAGTTCGCACATCCCTTTGGGATAAAAAAGATCATAAGCGCGGCGGTAGTATTCCTGTGAATGGACGTGGAATTCCTCGCGCTGTCCGGTAACGGTCATCACCCGGTAGAAGTTTTCGATATCGTCCGAAGAATGGACAACCACTTCTTTGCGTCCTGCCAGCCGGATGTTGTAACGTGTCTTGGGCTTCATGCGTTTGAAGACTTCGTCTTCGCTGCCGAGCAGGTCAATGACCAGGGTGCTGCGCGGCTGTACGTGCTGCGGGCTGAACACAAAGCCCGGGGGCTGTACAGCTGGTTCCGGGTCCGAGGCCGGGACCCACTGGTTTGGCTCCACCTTGAGAAAGATGGTTTTCCGGCTGCGGCAGAGGG
>JADGQD010000178.1 GCA_017882065.1 Anaerolineales bacterium
CCGTCAATAATGACATCAAAAGGCTCGGCTATCTTCATCGCATTGGCGGATGTAAAGGGTTCGTTGAAGGCATCCACCTGGATGGCAGGATTCAGGTCGAGCAGGCGGGTGCGGGCGGAGTCGACTTTGAGCCTGCCCACCATCCCGGTCCCGTGAACGATCTGACGCTGAAGATTGGACTCATCCACCACATCGTAATCCACCAGCCCGATGTGACCAACGCCGGCCGCGGCCAGATAGAGAGCCACCGGGGAGCCAAGCCCGCCGGTGCCGATGATGAGCGCCGACGAGGCCTTGAGCTTGCGCTGCCCGTCCAGCCCCACTTCGGGGATAAGCAGATGGCGGGAATAGCGCAGGATTTCTTCGCGGGAAAGTTCGGGAAGCATGTTATCCCCCCGCCACGGACGGAACCAGGCGCAGAATATCATCCGGACCGAGGGGTGTGTCCAACCCCTTCAAATCTTTGATATTATCCTCGCCCAGAAATAGATTAACAAATGGCCGCAGTTGTCCGGCGCTGTTGGTAAGGTGCGGGCGCAGGGGTGGGAACTGCGTCATCAGGCTTTGTATGGCCTGCTCCACGGTTGTACCGCTGACAGGCACCTCAGTCTGTCCGTTGGTGTAAGAACGCAGGGGAGTGGGGATTTTCAGGGTAGGCATGTCTTTATTTTACTGCTTATTGCATAGATACGGGATCTTTTTATAGTCAAAATACAAGTAATTACAGCAGTCAGGGTTCACCTGTTTGCGCAGTACCCTGTAGTCCAACAGGTCATAAAAGTCTAACAAGTCTTACAGGTTGGATACGTCTGACAAATCCAACAAGTCGGGGCATGGTAGACTTGTTGGACAATAAGACCTGATAAAGGTCATATTGAGAAATCCTGCCCGTCCCAGGAATCACCCCGTGGGGCGTGGATATGCGGCTTCTGGACCCCTCGCCTGTCCGCCCTGGGCGGCGCTGGTTGCCCGTCCACCCGGTTCTCCAACGAATCCACCCGCTCGAGCAGTTGTTTTAGTGTGACGCCGACGATATCCGGCAGAGCAGTATGGTTCAGGTCGGGCGCATCGCCGGCATGGTGCTCCTGGGAACGTTTTACAACTTGTCCCGGCACGCCGATCACAACTGAGTTGGACGGCATGGACTTGACCACCACGGAGTTGGCACCGATGCGAGTATCCTCACCGATCGTGATGGCGCCCAGCACTTTGGCTCCCGCGCCGACCACCACCCGGTCACCGAGCGTGGGATGGCGTTTCCCCTTGTTCAGACTGGTGCCGCCCAACGTCACACCATGGAACAAGGTGACATCTTCGCCAACTTCGGCGGTCTCGCCAATGACCACGCCCATGCCATGGTCAATAAAAAAGCCAGGGCCGATGATCGCACCCGGATGGATTTCGACGCCGGTCAGGTTGCGGGTCAATTGCGAGACCCAGCGCCCAAGCAGTTTGAGCCTGCGCGTCCACAGCCAATGGGAGAGGCGGTGCCCCCAAATGGCGTGCAAGCCCGGATACAGCAACAATACTTCCAGTACACTGCGCGCCGCCGGGTCGCGTTCCAAGACCGCTGCGATGTCCCGGCGCAGTGTGCGAAACAGTCCGCGCTTTTCAGCGCGGGCCGTGGGAGCAAGAGCCGCAGGAGAGATTTTTTCCATTTGCATTTTCGCTCCTTTAATCAACCAGGTCAGCAAACAGCGGCGTGGACAGGTAGCGTTCGCCGAAGTCTGGAATGATGACCACGATCAGTTTACCGGCATTTTCCTTGCGATGGGCCAGCTGCAAGGCAGCCCAGGTCGCAGCGCCGGAGGAGATCCCCGCCAGCAGGCCTTCTTCACGCGCCATGCGACGGGCTGTCTCCATGGCATCCTCATCTTTCACGCGGATGATTTCGTCATAGATTTTGACATTCAGCACGTCCGGGATGAAGCCTGCGCCGAGACCCTGAATCTTGTGCGGACCTTTCTGTCCGCCGGAAAGGACCGGGGAACCATCCGGCTCGACTGCCACCACCTTGAAGGACGGCTTGCGGCTCTTGATCACCTCGCCGATGCCGGTAATGGTGCCACCAGTCCCAACGCCTGCCACGAGGAAATCCACCTTCCCATCCGTGTCGCGCCAGATTTCCTCGGCGGTCGTCTTGCGGTGGATTTCCGGGTTGGCCTGGTTCTTGAACTGCTGGGGGATGAAATAATGCGAGTCGGCTGCGGCCATTTCCTCGGCTTTCCGGATGGCTCCGCCCATGCCTTCCGGGCCGGGCGTCAGGACCAGTTCCGCGCCGTAGGCACGCAGCAGCATCCGGCGCTCTTTACTCATCGTTTCCGGCATGGTCAGGACGCATTTGTAGCCACGCGCGGCGCAGACCATTGCCAGGGCGATCCCGGTGTTGCCGCTGGTGGGTTCGAGGATGACCGTGTTGGGTTTGATTTTGCCGGCTTTTTCGGCGGCATCAATCATGGCAACGCCGATACGGTCCTTGACACTGTGGGCGGGGCTATAAAACTCCAGTTTGGCGGCAATTTGGGCCTTTGCCCCATTTGCGATACGGTTAAGACGTACGAGCGGGGTATTGCCGATCAGTTCGGTAACATTATTTGCGATTTTCATTTTGGGTTCTCTTTCCCCCTCTCCCGCTGGGAGAAGGGCATGGGTGAGGAAATTGTGAAAACGAAAAGGACGGCGCGGAGCGCCATGCGTTGAACAAACTTCGCATGCGGGGTCTCGCTCGCCGTCCTTCGTCTGTTGATTGATTGACGACTAAAGTCGTCACTACTTTTTACGAGGCGGCTACGATCCCCGCCTCAGACAACTGCATGTAAACATGAAAGCTCTCCAGGATTTTTATGAGTAATATGATAAATATTATACGATAAAATCGGCGCTTGTCAAGGGAAAAAAGAGGAGCGGGGACCAGCCCCGCCCCTTCCGGGTCTATTCGTCTGCCTTGCTTTTTTCCAGTTCCTTCTGGTGGGCAGCAATTATTTCCTGCGCCAGATGGTTCGGGATAATTTCATAACGGTCGAATTCCATGGTAAAGACGCCGCGCCCGCCGGTGATGGAGCGCAACTGCGTGGTGTAGCGCAGCATCTCCACCTGCGGGACCTGGGCCACGACCACCGTACGTCCATGCTCGGATTCGGTACCTTGAACACGTCCGCGACGGCTGTTCAGGTCACCCATCACATCGCCCATGTTGACGTCCGGGATGACGATGCGGACATTCATGATCGGCTCGAACAGCACCGGACTGGCATCACGGACAGCCAGCTTGAAAGCCTCGCGCCCGGCGATTTCGAAAGCCACCGGCTTGGAGTCGACCGGGTGTTCCTTGCCATCGTAGACGATGACGCGCACGTTGCTCAACGGGAACCCCGCCATCACACCGGTCTGCAAGGTGGCATGGATGCCTTTTTCAATGGCCGGCAGGTATGATTTCGAAAGGTTCATACCGACCAGTTCGTCGGTAAAATCAAAATCCATTTCCGGGCATGGTTCGATCCTCAGCCAGACTTCGCCAAACTGGCCTGAGCCGCCGGATTGTTTCTTGTGGCGGTACATGGCGTCGGCTTTCTTGGTGATACCTTCCCGGTACGGAACCTTCGGCTCGGCAGTCGTCAAACCCACCTGGAGTTTGCCTTCGGCACGGCGGATGGCCACATCAATGTGCTGGTCTCCCATCCCCTGCAGGATGGTCTGACCGGTGGCATGTTCCTGGTACCAGGAAAGAGTCATGTCTTCTTCGCTCAGACGGGTGAGCGTGGGGCTGATCTTGGCCGCGTCGGCCTGCGTCTTGGGTTTGATCGCCACACGGAAAAGCGCATTCGGGTATTTGGGCACCGGCAGGGTCAACGGGTGGCCTTTGTCGCTCAGTGTGTCGCCGGTGGAAGTGACGCTTAACTTGGCGACAATGCCAATATCGCCGCTGTGCACCACCTTGATCGGCATCGTATCCTTGCCGCGCATGATGGATAGACCGGCCATGCGCTCTTCGGCGCCCTTGGTCTGGTTCCAGATGCGGG
>JADGQD010000179.1 GCA_017882065.1 Anaerolineales bacterium
TCGCCCAGCACGAGATAACTGGTATTCTTGCTGACCGAATCGGTCACCTTGCCGCCGTGCGATTCGATGAATTCCTTCACACCCTCCCGGCTGAAGGTGGGCAGCGTTCCGGTCAACACAAATGTCATCCCGGATAACGGGCCCGTAGGGGGGGACGGCTGTCCGCCCACGCCAATCGGCCATACGCCTGCCGCATTCAACTTTTCCAAAACCTTCTGATTTCGCTCCCGGCTGAACCAGTCCACGATGGCTTCGGCAATGTTGGGACCGACGCCGTCCACCCTCTGCAACTGGTCCCCGGATGCCGCCCTCAGCAGGTCCAGCGAGGGGAAGTGGCGGGATAAATCCGCCGCGGAGACTTCGCCGACGCCATGGATGCCAAGCGCCGTGATAAGCCGGTTCAGGGGCTGCTCCCGGGATGTCTTTATCGCCGCGAGCAGGTTATCGGCGATCTTGCCGGGCGGTTCCTTTTCGGTCTTGCGGTCCTTCTTGGTCACCGCAGAGAGAATATCCTCTCGTGATAGCGTGTATATATCGGCCACGTCTTTGACCAGGCCGGTCTCGATCAGTTTCTCGACCATCCTGATGCCCAGGCCGGTGATATCCATCGCCCCGCGCGAGACGAAATGCTCCACGTTGCGCACCAGTTGGGCCGGGCAGGCGGCGTTGACGCAGTACCAGGCCACTTCGCCATCGAAGTGCTCGACCGGCTGTCCGCAGGCGGGACAGACGCTTGGCGGCATGTAGGGTTTTTCCCCACCGGTTCGCAGGTCCATGACCGGGCCGATAACATACGGGATGACTTCCCCGGCGCGTTTGACCAGCACCCGGTCGCCGGGACGGATGTCCTTCTCGGCGATGTAATCAAAGTTGTGCAGGGTGGCATTTTTTACAATGACCCCGTTTATTTCCACCGCCTCCAGGACCGCTTTGGGCGTCAGCACGCCGGTGCGGCCGACCTCCACCTCGATCCTCAGAAGTTTCGTGGTCACCTCCCGGGCCGGGAACTTGAAAGCAATTGCCCCGCGCGGGTCCTTGCCCACAAAGCCCAATTCGGCAGCCAGGTTCAGGTCGTCAATTTTGATAACCATGCCGTCGGCTTCGTAGGATAGTTTGTCCCGCCGTTTGTCCCAGCTAACCGTGAATGCGATGGCAGATTCGATATCCTCGAATCGCTGCGCCACGTCCGTGACCGGGAAGCCGAGCGACTTGAGCCATTGCAGCAATTCCCACTGGCTGGTGGGAACCTCCCCCCCTTCAGAATAGACCACCTGGTAAACCAGCAGGGTTAGCGGTCGGGAGGCGGTGATGGAGGGGTCGAGTTGCCGCAGCGATCCGGCGGCGGTGTTGCGCGGATTGAGATAGGTCTTCTCTCCGGCTTCTTCCAATTTCTGGTTCAGCCTGTCAAACTCTTTGATGGGAATGAAGGCTTCACCCCTTACGACAAGGTACGACGGTAGACCGTGGACGATGGAGGATGGCTGTCCGAAACTCTCACGGTCCGTGGTCAATGGTCCATGGTCTGCTTTCTCGACCGGGATTTTCAACGGAATCGCCCTCACCGTCCGAAGGTTGGCTGTAATATCCTCGCCTACTTCCCCATCCCCGCGCGTGGCGCCCTGGACGAAAATCCCCTCCCGGTAGTGCAGGACCACGCTCAACCCGTCAATTTTTGGTTCGACCACAAAGCTGGCTTTCTCCACACGGTCATCCACCCTGCGGATGCGCTCGTACCAGGCACGCGCATCCTCTGCCCCGAAGGCGTTTGCCAGTGACAGGATCGGGCGCGGGTGGTGGACTTTCTCGAACTTTTCCGAAGGTACGGATCCGGCGCGCTGGCTGGGCGAATCGGGCGTGACCCAGTCTGGATAGCCGGTTTCGATCTGGCGCAGTTCAACGACCAGTTTATCGAACTCGGCGTCGCTGATGACTGGCGCGTCCAGCACATGATAACGATGATTATGGAAGTGGATTTGCTGTTTAAGTTCTTCGTAATGCTTTTTGAGGATTTGATCGTCCATATCAGCCACCTGTAATTATGCGAGAGATAAGCGTACAATTGGTCGGAGGCTCGAGTGAAACGCATCCTGTTCTTTATTTTACCTTGTATCCTGGCTGCCTGTGCAGTGCCACCGGTTTCCACGACGAAGGCACCCACCGAATCGGCGTTCAATCAAACCAAGCTTTTCGCAATCACCGCGGAAGCCGAAACGCAAACCAGCGGATATCCAGCAAATGACGCCACAATTACGGCGATCATGGCGACCAAGTATGCAGGGGGGACCGAGATGGCAGCAACCATGACTGCCCAACCGAGCGAGACGCCCATTCCCACCATTCCACCTGACTCACCCTTTTGCCGCCCGGCCGATTTGAAAACCTCCTTTGGGTCAAATGCCGCCACCCAGCAGATCTTGCTTGGTGCTGGTTTGACCAATATCAGCAACACCCCTTGCTTCTTACAGGCCTGGCCCCAGGTTGTCATCACGGACCAGCAGGGCAATCTGTTGGATGTGGATTATAACTATTTCGAGATGGGCACCGGCGACGCTTCGAGCGCGGCGACGGAACAGGCCGGGGGATCGACCTCCGCGAAAATAGGGGTGTGGCCGGGTTGGACAGCCTGGCTTAACCTGGCCTGGTCAAACTGGTGTGGGGACCCCGTTTCAGGGGGCGTGGTCATTCGGTTGACCTTGATCAACAAACCCGGGGTACTCAACATCGCAACGGACATTCAGTCCGGTGGGGCATGCAATGCGCCGGGATATCGATCTTCTGTGGGTATTTCGAATATTATCCTCGCTCCCACCCTTCCATAATTAGAATAAATGTTCTATAATACAGCCGTATTGTTCAACCTCCCATCCGCCTTTGATCTTGCTCGCTCGGATCTTCCAATGCTGCATAGCCTTCCTCCTTCTGATTTACACCCCCTTCAACCCACCCTCCGCCGTCGGCGGGGAGCGCCGCTTTCCAATCGGAATGCGCTCAAGCACGGCCTCTACGCTGTGAAAACCTCCACCCCTTTCACCGGCTTCTCAATTTCCACAGGCACTTATCGGGAAATACTGGCGAAGGATCCAGATCTGTTCAGCCAGGTGATCTTGGAAGTGCGGGAGAAAATTGTCGAGATCTTCCGGTTGTCAAAAAAGGCGCAAGGTTTCCGTGCGCACATCTCGTTGGCTGGACTGATGGGAAAATTCACCAACGTCGTTGTCCGGATCAATACCGCCAGGTCTAAGCTCCAAAAACCGGTACTTGATCTGCAATTCGTCTCGCAGCATGCCCTTGCGCTCATCCGCTACGACTTCCGCTCCCAGGGTATCACCCGCGATGCCGATTTGTTCCGCGAGAATCTTAAATTAAGTGACTTTAATTCCCTTCCTTTACGCGAACCGCAAAGGGCCTCCCTGGTTGATCCTGCTTTTCCCTTTTTAACCTCACGTCAATGGGCCGTGCTCGAACCTTTGCTTCCTCCATTCGATCACGCCGCTGGCCGTGGCCGCCCTCCGGCGGACCCTCGGGAAATGTTGGCTGCCATCTTCTGGAAATTAGCCCTCCATGCTCGCTGGCAGGACTTGCCTGCTGGCTATCCCCCCATATTGACCTGTCGTCGTTACTACCGCCGTCTGTTCCTCAGCGGACGTCTCGCCACGCTCTACTCCGCCCTGTATAAAGATCTCCGCACCCGGGGAGAAGCTGATCTCGTCGCCATTTTAGAGAAAGGCTGTTTTTCGATTATCGGCAAAAATGTGATTTTACGCCCCGGTCGCAACGTAACCTGGCAGATGCGTACCGCCCTGCTTTTCATGCAGCAGGGATACCGGGTTTTTCGTAAAATTTCGTCAATTAACCCTTGACAAAACAGAACACACGTTCTATAATCTGCGTATAGTACAAACGTTCTATTGCGACAAAGGAGGTCGTCATGAACACAAGTATACGCAACAACCGGGGGATCACCTCGATGCTCAAGGGT
>JADGQD010000044.1 GCA_017882065.1 Anaerolineales bacterium
AACCAGCTCTCCCTGGATTTTCAAAACTTGATTAACAACCTGTTTGCCTTGAGCGCGTTGTTCCTCGGTATTCCTTATGTGGTCTGGATGGTGTGGAAACGGCGTGAAATGCTGATCGGCCTGGAAAACGATTTTTCGGGTCCACCCCGTTGGCTGGGACGGGTGCCGGGGCCGGCCTGGATTGCGCTCAGCCTGGTCCTGGCCTGTGCCTGTTCATGCCTGCTGGTGGTGATTTTACTGGGACTTGCAAATGCCGATTCTCAAACTAATAAAGCACTATCTCTGGTGGTCGAATGGTCATTCTGCATAAGTCCTGTTTATATTGGCTGATCTGATCAAAAGAGTCCCTGTTCAAAAATGGGGCGTTTTTGTTTGTGCACGCCCGCACACCCGCCTCGCCGCGTACCACCAGCCGCTCGGCCCAACCACCCCCTGCGAGGGTACTCATTGGTCCACCCCTACAATTTCCAGCAATTACTCCCTTCCGCTCTCCGCTCCTCGATCTTCCGGTCCAATAACTCCACCAACTGCTCCCGCGAATAATTGTGTTGCGGTTTGTCGTTCTCGTCCAGCAGTTTCTCGACTAGGGCATGGAGCACCCGGTCGCCTTCCCATTGGGTCTCCACCAGATAGCGCAGTTTCGGTTTTTCGGAGAAGTACGCCTCTAGCACCGCCTCGGTCACCACTTCGGGTCGGAAGGGCTACGGTCCCCAGCGCGGCTGCCAGTCCGGCCGCGGGTCAAATGTCAGCCGGGTCTCTTCCGAGCCGTCTGGGCGCATGCGGTAGATCTCGTTGTTCCAATCCCGGAAGGAAGTGAAAGCGACCCAGTCCCCGTCCGGGGACTGGGTCGCTAGGGGATATCATCCCCGCTAGGGGACATCGTCCCCGAAGGGAATGTCATCCCCACAGGTGACTTCGTCCCCGAAATGGATCCCACCCGTATACGCAGCCAATAGCGCTCTCGGCCTGAACGGCACGGGCAAGTCCATCGCCTTATATGTCATGTACAAAAGACTTTGTTTGCCACATCCGGCAAGGCTTCAAAAGCCGGTCTGGCGAAATAATAACCCTGGAAAATGCTTATGCCTGCTTCCCTAAGCCAGTGATACTCACCGACATTTTCAACCCCTTCGGCTACGATTTCAATGGACAGGCTTTCACAGATCTTCTGTATGCCTGAAAAAATCCTCTGCTTGACAAAGTCCCATTGGATGTTCCCGATCAAATGGCGGTCGAGTTTTATGAAATTCGGCTGGTATTCCACCAGCAGTTTCAAGCCGGAATAACCCGCCCCGAAATCGTCGATGGCTGTTGCAAAGCCGAATTCTTGAATGGTCCGCAAGTATTTAATCAAATTCCCCTGCTCAGTCAGGCTCTTTGTTTCAAGCAGTTCAAAAATGATGTTTTCTGCCGGGATACCGCTTTGAATGGATGCCTGGAACGTTGCCGTGATACTCAGATCGACCTCAAAAATGCTTTGTGCACACAGGTTCAGGTTCAAACGGTTGGGGATATTCAACCGGCTGGCCAGGTTGATGGCTTTGCGGCGGCAGATCTCGTCGAATCTCAGAATATCATTTTGGAGTACCTGGGCAAAAACCGAAGCCGAAGATTCGCCGCGCGGCCCGCGTACGAGGGCTTCAAAGGATATGATCTCCCGGTTGCGGATGTCCACGATCGGTTGGAACGCAAAGCTGAATTTAAAACCCATTTCACCGCTGGTATTTATTAGACTGTTTAGCGTACCAATTCGATGCTGATCTCGCATATTTTCTCTTCCTGGCTTTGAAGGGATGTGATGATCTTGCTTATTCCCCGGTACGGTCTCTCGAGCAATTGACCGGTGTGGTGAATTCACTCGATGCTTACATCCCTAACATCATAACCGTCCAAATGCCAATGGCATACATTATTATGAGGGTTCTTCGTCGCCCTATTTATAACCAGTTTGAGACACAATAAACATATACTCGGATTTACTGCATGCTGCGCAAAAATGTGAACCCCAATTGCTGTAATTACCCATACATTGATCGTTCAAAGTTCACGCATTAATGCAAGAAGCAGTATAGGACGTGAGAGTTCTTCCAGAAAAGAACCGTATTCTGCGATTGGCAGAATCCCCTTATATCGCCGTTACCCTTCTGGGAGGCTGTGCTCGCCCCTGAAGGTTTTTACGGTACAATTCCTGTATGCCTTCCGATACCCAGGTTATCTATTCGATGGTGCGCGTCGGGCGCATCCATCCCCCCAACAAACAAGTCCTGCGGGACATTTCCCTCGGCTTCTACTACGGCGCCAAGATCGGCGTGCTCGGCCTGAACGGCGCCGGCAAGTCCACCCTCCTGCGCATCATGGCGGGCGTGGATACCGACTACGTCGGCGAGATTGCCATCAGCAAGGGCTACACCACCGGCCTGCTCGAGCAGGAGCCGCACCTCGACGAAAGCAAGACCGTCATTGAGATCGTGCGCGAAGCCGTCCAGCCCATCGTGGAGTTGCTCGCCCGCTACGACGAGGTCAACGCTTCATTCTCCGCACTGGATGCAAACTTCGACGCCCTGATCGCCGAACAGGCTAAACTGCAGGAGGCGCTCGACAAGCACGACGCCTGGAACCTCGATTCGCACCTGGACCTGGCAATGGACGCCCTGCGCTGTCCGCCCGCGGATACGCCGATTAAAGTCCTTTCCGGCGGGGAACGCCGCCGCGTCGCTCTCACCCGCTTGCTGCTGACCGAACCTGACATCCTCCTGCTCGACGAACCCACCAACCACCTGGACGCCGAGTCCGTGGCCTGGCTGGAACACCACCTGCGCGACTACAAAGGGACAGTCATCGCCGTCACCCATGACCGTTACTTCCTCGATAACGTGGCGGGCTGGATCCTGGAACTCGACCGCGGCTACGGCATCCCCTGGAAAGGTAATTACTCGTCCTGGTTGGAGCAGAAGAAGGAAGCGCTGCGTCTGGAGGAAAAAACCGAGTCCAAGCGCCAAAAGACGCTCGAGCGTGAACTGGAGTGGGTGCGCATGTCCCCGAAGGCGCGGCAGGCCAAAGGTCAGGCCCGCCTGACGGCTTACGAAAAACTCCTGTCGCAGGAAGTCGAAAAGTACCGCGGCGAGCAGGAGATCTACATCCCACCCGGTCCGCGCCTGGGCGACATCGTCATCGAACTGGAGAACGTCACCAAGGGCTACGGCGACCGACTCCTGCTCGAGGGGTTCAGTGCCAAACTCCCGCCCGGTTCCATCGTCGGCGTCATCGGGCCGAACGGGGCGGGCAAGACCACCCTGCTCCGCATGATCACCGGGCAGGAAAAGCCCGACAGTGGGGCCATCCGCATTGGCGAGACGGTTAAGTGGGCCTACGCCGACCAGACCCGCACACTCGACCCGGAGAAGACGGTCTGGGAGGAGATCACCGGCAGCGCCGAGACGCTGATACTGGGCAGCCGCACAATGAACTCACGTGCCTACGTCTCATCGTTCAACTTCATGGGCACCGACCAGCAGAAGAAGGTGGGTACCCTATCCGGCGGGGAACGGAACCGCGTCCATTTGGCGAAAACCCTCACCAAGGGCGCCAACGTGCTCCTGCTCGACGAGCCCACCAATGACCTGGACGTGAACACCCTGCGGGCGCTTGAGGAAGCCCTGGAGAACTTCGCCGGGTGCGCCATCGTGGTCAGCCATGACCGCTGGTTCCTGGACCGCATCTGCACCCACATCCTGGCCTTCGAAGGCGACAGCCAGGCGCACATGTTCCTGGGAAACTGGAGCGATTACGAAGCCCACATGCAGGAAACCTACGGCAAAGACCTCCGGCCTCACCGGGTGAAATACCGGACGCTGAAACGGTAAAGCAATCTGCCCGGTACATCAAAAGTGCCATACTTTACGCCGGAATATCCGTGCCGAATCCTAGGCAGATACAAACGATCCGGTAAAATCAAGTTTCCAATTTTTAGCAAGAAGCAGTATACTATTTGTAATGCTTGAAAGCGCCCTCACCCATCTCGAATGTCCCGAATGCAGGCGCAAATTCAATGCCGACCAGGTACAGAATTTTTGCGAAGACTGCCTCTCGCCGCTGTTGGCGCGCTACGATTTACCCAGAGTGGCCGCCAGCGTGACCCGCACACAGATCGCCGCCCGTCCGCGCGGACTGTGGCGCTGGGTAGAACTCCTGCCCGTTCGCAAAGAGAAATTCCGCCTGACGCTGGGCGAGGGCGACACCCCGCTCCTGCCCGCCCCGCGCCTGGGCAAAACGCTAAAAATAAAGCACCTTTACATCAAAGACGAATCCCCCAACCCGACCGGTTCATTCAAAGCCCGCGGCCTGTGCGTGGCCGTCGCGCGGGCGCTGGAACTTGGCCGCAGGGAATTCGTCATCCCCACGGCGGGGAACGCCGGGGGCGCGCTGGCCTTTTATGCCGCCCGCGGCGGTGCCGAGGCACACGTCTTCATGCCGAACGACGCCCCGCACACCAACCAGGAAGAAGTCCGGGCTGCGGGCGCGGACCTGCGGCTGGTGGACGGTCTCATCAGCGACGCAGCCCGTCTGGCAGCGGAAGCCGCCAGAGGCAAACGCTGGTTCAACGTCTCGACCTTCAAGGAGCCTTACCGCGCCGAGGGCAAAAAGACGATGGGACTGGAACTGGCTGAATCCTTCGGCTGGGAACTGCCGGATGTGATCATTTACCCCACCGGCGGCGGGACGGGGCTGGTGGGCATGTGGAAGGCCTTCGCCGAGCTGGAGACCCTGGGCTGGATCGGTCCCAAACGCCCGCGCATGGTAACGGTCCAGGCCGACGGCTGTGCGCCGGTCGTGCGCGCCTTCCAGAGCGGTGCGGAACGGACCGAGACCTGGCAAAACGCTCATACCCTGGCGGCCGGGTTACGGGTCCCGAACACCTTCGCCGACCGGCTGATCCTGCGGACCCTGCGAGAGAGCGGCGGGACGGCGCTGGCCGTCAGCGACGCTGAAATCATGGAAGCGCACCGTGAAATGGCACAGGCTGAGGGTCTGCTGGCATGCCCGGAGGGAGCAGCGACACTGGCAGGTCTGCGTCATCTGGTCAAGAATGGTTGGGTTCAACCGGACGAAACGGTTGTATTATTTAACACAGGAACTGGTTTGAAGTATTTATAGGGACACCTATGGCAGACGAAGAAACCAAGTCAACCTTGGAATTCCTCTACAATGTCAGCCGCGAACTGGCCTCGGCGCTGGAACTGCGCACAGTGTTACAACGCATCCTATTCCAGTCGCTCAAATACGTGGGCGGTGAACGCGCCAGCATTGTGGTACTGGACGATAACGGCAAAGCCGTTGACTCGGCCATCGTTTACGGACGCAAAATCCATGACCATACCACCCAGCAGTTGCGTGAGACCGTTGAACGCGGCCTGGCCGGGTGGGTCGTCCGCAACCGGAAGCCGGCCTGGGTGCCGGATACCAGCCGCGACGAGCGCTGGCTGCGCCGCCCGGATGATGCGCTTGACAAATCCGGGGCAAAAGCCGCCTTGTGCGTACCATTGATGGCGCGTGAGCGCCTGGTGGGCGTGCTGACGCTGGTCCACCCTGAACCGGGGGCGTACAACAAAGAACATTTCAACCTGATGCAGGCCATCGCCGACCTGTCCGGGATTGCAGTCCTGAACGCCCGTCTTTACGCCGAGAGCCAGCGCCAGGCACGCGTCATGACCGCCCTGGCAGCCAGCGCGGCGGCCATCAACGCCAGCCTGCGCATGGACGAGGTGCTCCAGCGCATTTTGAATGAGACTATCCAGGCTTTGCAGGTGGAGACGGTCGCACTGGCGCTCGTAGAGGCCAACTGGGACCTGGTCTTCCACGCCGCCACGGGAGAGCTCAAGGAAGGGATCGTGGGGAAGCGCGTCCAGGCCGGGCAAGGCGTCATCGGGTGGGTGGCTCACGAGGGCGAAGGTGTGGTTATCCCGGCCGTGCGCGATGACAAGCGTTTCGTACCAGGCGAGCAGTTCGACGGTCTCGATGCGCACGCCATGGCGGTTGCCCCGATCTATGCCCAGGGACGCGTCATCGGCATCCTGCAAGCCATCAATCCCATCTCCGGCGTATTCGACCCGGATGCCCTGCTGGTACTCACGGGCATCGGCAACCTGGCCGGTTCAACCATCCAGCACGCCCAGTTGTTCGAACGGCTGCAAGCAGCCCACAAGCGTTATCGCGAGCTATTTGACGATAGCGTGGACCCCATCCTGGTCACCAGCTGGGAAGGGAAAGTCCACGAGTCCAACCGCCAGGCGGCGGTTATCACCGAATATACCTCCAGGCAGTTGCAGGGTATGATGATTGATCAACTCCACGTTGTGACGCCCGGCGACAAAAAGATCGGCATGGAAAAGCTCAAAAGCGGGAAGATTATCAGTTACGAGGCCGTGCTGAAGAACAAGAGCGGAAGGAAGATCCCTATCCAGGTTAATGTGCGGAAAGTAGTATTTGAGGAAGCCGAATCCCTGCAATGGCTGATGCGTGATATCAGCGAACGCAAAGACTTGGATTCCCTGCGCGAAGAGCTGACTTCTATGATCTACCACGATCTGCGTTCGCCGCTGGCGAACATCATCACCAGCTTGGACGTACTTTCGACCATGTTCCCCAGCCCGGAAAACGAGACGATCCAAACGGTGACGACCATCGCCCGCCGTTCCACTGACCGTATCCAGCGGCTGGTCAGTTCCCTGCTCGACATAAACCGTCTGGAAGCAGGCCAGACCATCGTTTCGCAACAAGCCGTGACACCCGCCTTACTTGCCGAGGACGCGATAGATGCCGTCCGCCCGATGGCAGAGAGCCGGCACCAGATGCTGACAGGCCATTTATCCGAGAAATTATCGCCCGTCTGGGTGGACGTAGATATGATCCGCCGTGTGCTCATCAACCTTATGGAGAACGCCTCGAAATTTACAGCACCAGAAGGCAAAATCGAACTGGGGGGCAAGCAGGAAGGCGAGTGGGTGCAATTATGGGTCCAGGATAATGGTTCCGGCATCCCGTTCACCGAACAGGAACACATCTTCGAAAAATACATCCGACTCAATGGGCAGGATAATGCCAGCGGCCTGGGGGTGGGGCTGGCCTTTTGCCGGTTGGCGGTCAACGGTCACGGCGGAAAGATCTGGGTCGAAAGCGAAGTTGGCAAAGGGTCCAAATTTATCCTGACCCTGCCGGTTGCTAAAGAATAATAGCACTTTCAGGAGAAAGCATGCATTCCATTGCCACTGATATTTATATTGATGACCAATACCCGGGTGCGACACTCGGAGTGATTTATCTGCCCCACGGGCTGATCCAGATTGACGCACCGCCCTCACCAGAGGATGGGCGCGCCTGGCGCGCCGCCCTGCTGAACTTGGGAGGCGGCTCCGAACGTCTGCTCGTCAACCTCGATGCACACCCGGATCGAACCCTGGGCGCGCGGGCGATGGATTGCACCATCGTCGCACAGGAAAAGACCGCCCACGTCTTCCGCACCCGCCCGACGACCTTCAAAGCCCAGGGCGAGGAAACCGGCGCGGACTGGGAAAGCATCCCCGGCCTGGGAAATATCCGCTGGGTGCCGCCGGAGATCACCTTCAGCCACCAAATGACCATCCACTGGGGCGAATCACCCGTCTTGTTGGAGCACCATCCCGGCCCAACCTCCGGAGCCACATGGGTCATCCTGCCGGAAGCCAAAGTGGTTTTTGTCGGCGATGCGGTGCTCAAAAATCAGCCACCCTTCCTGGCAGGAGCAGATTTGCCCGTCTGGCTGGATACGCTGAAGCTCTTGCTTTCTCCCGCCTACCGGAACTGGCTGGTGGTCAGCGGGCGCGGCGGAGTTGTGGCCGCCGACGTGATCCGGACCCAGAAAGATTATCTTGACCATGTTTTTAATAAAGTCGAAAAGCTGGCCAAGAAAAAAACTGCACCGGAGGCGGTTGAAAATCTCATTACGCCTTTGTTGAATCCGTTCAAAATCCCCGCCAGTCAACTACAGAAATATACCCGGCGCCTGCGCTATGGCTTGCACCGTTATTACACCCGGCATTACCGTTCATCCGGCAGCGGAAGCGGCGAGGAGTAAGAATCTTGACCCAGAGGGATGCTCCGCATGACAGAGTCATACCAGCCAATCTTTGAAATGACCCGGGGACGCATTGTTGAATCTATCCATTTCGGGGCGGCGGCTGTGGTTGACTCAGGTGGCCGCTTGCTTGCCTGGCTCGGCGACCCGAAAGTATTAACATTCCTGCGCTCCAGCGCTAAACCCTTCCAGGCACTCCCGTTCATCGAGCGCGGCGGCGACCTGACCTTTCACCTGACGTCAAAAGAAGTGGCTCTCATCTGCGGGTCCCACGATGGCACCGACGAGCACGTTGAAGTACTCAAAGGCATCCAAGCCAAAGTGGGCGTACAGGAAAGCGACCTGTTGTGCGGCTTGCATCCGCTGTCGCATGTGCCCACCGTCGAAGCGATGCGGGCTCGCGGCGAAGTCCCCACCCCGAACCGGCACAACTGTTCCGGCAAACACACCGGGATGTTAGCCGCCGCCCGAATGCGCGGCCTGCCGATTGCAGATTACGTCAATCCCGAACACCCGGTCCAGAAGACTATCCTTGAAACGCTGGCAGAGATGTGCAGCGTCCCGGTGGAGCAGGTCGAATTGGGCATTGACGGTTGTTCAGCCCCAAATTTTGCCGTCCCGCTCTACAATGCTGCGCTGGGCTTCGCCCGCCTGTGCGACCCGCGCGGTCTCCTGGCGGAACGCGCCACAGCCTGCCGCCGCATCACTCAGTCCATGATGGCAAACCCGCTCATGGTTGGCGGCCCGGGCCGATTCGACACGCGCCTGATGGAAATCAGCTCGGGGCGCATGGTTGCGAAAGGTGGAGCAGAAGGGTACATGATCTTGGGCATTATGGGCGGTGTGCTGGGCGCCGAATCGCCGGGCGTTGGTATCGCCTTCAAAATCTCCGACGGCGATCTTACGATACGGAAAGCGAATGGCGAAACCTACAATCGTGTCCGCCCTGCTGTTGCGCTGGAAATCCTGCGTCAGTTGGGTTACATCAGCGAAAATGAACTGGAATCGCTGGCAACCGATTTTGGCCCGGTCAAGCCGGTGACCAACTGGCGCAAAATGGTGGTAGGAGAGGCCCGTCCTGCCTTCACCTTGCAAAGAACCGAACAGCCTGCATGACCGATCTCGAAACACTCGCCCGGCAGGTGCACCAGCGCCTGCTGGATTTTTATGGACAGCCCACCTGGCGTAATCCCCTGCCCCCGGTGGATGAACTCGTCTCGACCATCCTTTCCCAGAATACCAACGACGCCAACCGGGACCAGGCCTTCGAGTCGCTCCGTCAGCGTTTCCCGACCTGGGAACAGGTGCGTGACGCAGACCCCGGGTCCGTGACCGCCGCCATCCGCCCGGCGGGGCTTGCCAACCAGAAAGGGCCGCGCATCCAGCAAGTTCTGCAAGGAATTTCCGCCGAACGCGGTTTGCTTGATTTGCATTTCCTGAAAGACCTGCCGCTGGAAGAAGCGCGTGCCTGGTTGATGAAGTTCAAGGGCGTCGGCCCGAAGACGGCAGCCATCGTCCTGCTCTTTTCGCTGGGACGGCCGGCCTTCCCCGTGGATACGCACATTTACCGGGTGACGGGGCGCATCGGCCTGCGCCCGGAAAAGATGATGGTGGAGGAAGCGCACGTCCACCTGGAGAAACTTCTCCCGCCGGAAACATATTATGCTGCCCACCTGAACATTATCCGCCTGGGGCGCGAAATCTGCGCGGCCCGCAAACCCGCCTGTCAGCGCTGTCCGTTGCGGGAACTTTGTAATTATGCAAAGTTACTGGAAAATCAATCGGATGTATAATTAAGACAATATCTTCTCAGAAAAGGAGTTGATGGCGATGCTGACCAGCATCCGCGAACATGGCCAGGGGTTGGTAGAGTATGCTTTATTATTAGTTTTGGTCTCTCTAATTGTCATTGCAGTTTTACTCATCCTCGGCCCAACCATCGGCAATTTTTTCAGCAATTTGAATAGCAAGCTGGCAAGCTACTGAAAGACAATCTCCCGCCAAAACAGCGGGAGATTGGTTTTAAACCCCAAGAAGTTCAAGCAGTCCATCCGGATAGACCGGCGGTTTCCCCGGCCCGAACTCGTCTAACCGTTTCCAGACAGCTTTGAAAGGTTGACCCAACTCATCGGCTTGGATGGTTTCTTTTTCATACAAGTTGGCATCTGACAGGCGACCATCGTAGACCAGGACAACCTCGTGCCCACGCTGGCCTTCGTAAATGAAGATATTTTCCAACATACCCACGTACCGGACCTCGGTCAGGTCTGCGGCAATCTCCTCGTGGAACTCGCGCCGGACCGTTTCATCACCGCGTTCCCCGAACTCGATCGTCCCGCCCAGCGGACGGTAGAAGGTCTGGCCTTTCTTGCTGTCGTGCCCCTCGGCCACCAGGATGCGATCGCCGTTACGGCAAACGCAGATGGCAATCGGGCGGATCTTTTCTTCTCTCATAATACCTCTTGTAGGGGCGACATATATGTCACCCCTACGAAATTCTCGCCTGCATGGACCACGGCCCGGTCCACGTTACCGTGACGGGTAGGACTTTGCCGCGCAGGTTTTGGTCACTTTCAACAAAGACCAGCTTATTGGTCGGCGTGCGGCCGCGCCAGCGTCCTTTGACCTTGTCTTCGAACAGCACTTCGACCTTTTGACCAAGATAATGGGCGTTGATTTCGCCGCCGATTTTCTCCTGCAAATCTTCCAGCAGACGGAAACGACGCACCTTCTCTTCTTCCGGCACATCATCGGGATAAAAGCGCTCCGAAACCGTGCCGGGCCGCGGCGAGTAGCGCGCCAGGTGCGCCACATCCAGACGCAGGTCTTCAAGGAGATGGTAGGTTTCCATGAACTGCGCTTCGGTCTCGCCGGGAAAGCCGACGATAATATCGGTGGCGATCGAACAGCCGGGGATGCGCTCGCGGATTTTCGTCACAATCCGGCGGTAGTCAGCTTGGGTGTAGCCTCGGCGCATTTTCTTCAGGATTTCGTCATCGCCTGCCTGGATGGGAATTTCGATATGCGGCATCACTTTGGGCAGTTCCGCCACAGTATCCATGATATCTTCGCCAAAATAATTCGGGTGAGAGGTTAGGAAGCGGATGCGTTCCAGACCTTCGACCCGGTCCAGCCTTCGCAGTAGTGCTGCCAGGTTCGGACCCTCGGGCTGATCCTTCCCGTAGCGGTCCACGATCTGACCGAGCAGGGTAATCTCTTTCACGCCCTGCGCGGCGAGTGAACCGGCTTCGGCTGCAATCTCATCCGCGGGGCGCGAATGTTCGGCCCCGCGCCGGGATGGGATGATGCAGAACGTACAGGCGTGCGAACAACCCAGCACCACAGGCAGATGCACAGAAACGGTCTTGCCGCGCTCATGCTCCGGCAGGATAATATCGCCGTCCATAACGGAGAACCGGTCCCCGGTCGCGTGCGCTTCGAACGCCCGCGCCTCGCCCTGAGTCAAAAACGAGATGAGCGGGCCCGGGTCCGAGGGCGGGGAGAACACGTCCACGAACGGGAAGCGGGCGCGCAATTTCTCGGTATCCCGGATACCGACCAGGCAGCCCATCAGGTTGACCACCAGCCTGGGATTTTTGGTTTTTAGGGGTCGCAGGGAACTCAAACGGCCGTAAGCCTTATCCTCAGCGGACTGGCGCACAACGCAGGTGTTTAAAACAATCACATCAGCATCATCGGCTTTACCGGTAAATTCGTAGCCCAGGCGTTCAAGGACCGACCCCAGGCGTTGCGAGTCGGCCACGTTCATCTGACAGCCTTCGGTCCAAACGTGGTATTTTTTCATAGCCCGGAAATTATACCAAGTTTGTCTGTTATACACCTGCCTCGCAACGCCACAAGTTATGGTAAAATCTTTCCGCCCGGAGGGATGGCCGAGTGGTTTAAGGCAACTGACTTGAAATCAGTCGTGGCCGTAAGGTCACCGGGGGTTCGAATCCCTCTCCCTCCGCCTTAC
>JADGQD010000045.1 GCA_017882065.1 Anaerolineales bacterium
AGGTATTTTCTGCCACACGAACCCGTGGGTCATGATTGCCGAAGCGAAAATTGGACGAGGCGATCGTGCCCACGATTACTACCTGCGTATCAACCCGTCGGCACGGGAAGATCTGAGCGAATTGCATCGCTGCGAGCCTTACGTCTACGCCCAGATGATTGCCGGGAAGGATGCTCCAACGCATGGCGAAGCCAAAAATTCCTGGCTGACCGGCACGGCGTCCTGGAACTATATCGCCATCACGCAGTGGATTTTGGGCATCCGGCCAACGTACAATGGGCTGCGAGTTGACCCATGTATCCCGTCGAGTTGGAACGGCTTTTCTGCGTTGCGCAAATTCAGGTCACACACATACCGGATCGTTGTCCACAATCCCGACCATGTTTGCCGCGGCGTTGTTCGCATGACTGTGAACGGGCACGAGGTAAGCTACAACCTGATCCTACCCAGCGTGGATGGAGCAGAACAGTTTGTGGAAGTCTGGCTTGGAGGAAAATGAACTTTTTGGATGAAAAATTGCTTGAGGTTCGTGACTTCACCGGCGAAGGATTTCAGCCATTGGTTTATTTTGGTAACTGGCGGGTGGCGGTGCTGAATTACCTGGAGGACCTTCATCCGGCGAAGATTGACACGCTGGAGCGCCACTTGGAAACGGATGAGGTTTTTGTACTCACCCGCGGCCAGGGTATCCTGTTCCTGGTTGATGGGGATCCGCAGGATGCAAATTTGTATCCGCAGGTGATGGAAGTTGGCAAAATATATAACGTCAAGGCTCACACCTGGCACACGATTGTGGTGAGCAGGGACGCCTCGGTGCTGATTGTCGAGAACGGTGATACCGGCAAGGATAATTCGGAGTATGTTTCGCTCAAGCCGGAACACCACCGCTTCATTCTCAGCATTTCGCAGAGTGAACAACCCGGAAAATGGGGAAATTAATATAGGTATAATGGACGCATGTCTGAATTGCGCCGCGCAAAGCTCCACATTACCGGTATCGTGCAAGGCGTCGGCTTCCGGCCTTTTGTCTATGGCCTGGCAGTGCGCTTCGCGCTGGCTGGCTGGGTGCGCAACACGTCCGCGGGGGTGGACATCGAAGTGGACGGGACTCAGGAGACATTGGATGCGTTTGTCCTTGCTTTGAAGACCGAACTTCCGCCGCTGGCGCGCATTGACTCATTTTACGTTTCTTTTTCCCGTGCTGGAACCGGGACTACCGTCGGGACCCCGGGCCTGTTTACCGCGTTTGAGATTATCCACTCTAAAGCGGTGGAGGGCGCCTTCCAACCCATCTCCCCGGACGTGTGCGTTTGCGACGATTGCCTGCGCGAACTCTTCGACCCTGCCGACCGGCGCTACCGTTACCCGTTCATCAATTGCACCAATTGCGGGCCGCGCTTCACCATCATCACCGACATCCCCTACGACCGTCCCAACACGACCATGGCGCCGTTTGCAATGTGCCCGGACTGCGCCGCCGAATACCAGAATCCGCTCGACCGGCGTTTTCACGCCCAGCCGGTTGCCTGTCCGGTTTGCGGACCGAAGGTCTGGCTGGAATGGACGATTGATGATGGACGACAGACGGTGGAAGGGGATAGAGCAATCCACGCCGCACAGAAGATGCTGGCGGAAGGCAAAATCCTGGCTGTCAAAGGGCTGGGTGGATTCCACCTTGCTTGCGACGCGACCAACGCCGAAGCCGTGGCCGAACTGCGCCGCCGCAAACTACGCGTGGACAAGCCCTTCGCCCTGATGATGCCGGATATTGTTACCATTGAAAAACATTGCATCGTCAGTCATGCCGAGCGCGAACTGCTTGAATCGCGCCAGCGGCCCATCGTCTTGCTTCGCCGAAAGCCAGAGTCAAATATTACCACCCAAGTCGCGCCTAAGCAGGATACCCTCGGTGTTATGCTCCCATATACGCCGCTGCACTATCTTTTGCTAAACGCTGATAGGGTGATCTCCCCGTATGCTGTGCATAGCCAGCGGAACGTCTCGCAGAGGTCGCTAATAGCTTTGGTCATGACCAGCGGCAATCTGTCTGAAGAGCCGATTGCCACCGGAAACGATGAGGTCCGAGAACGCCTCTCTACTTTGGCGGATGCCTTCCTGATGCACAACCGCGACATTCGCACCAGATGCGACGACTCGGTGGTGAGGGCATTAGGGATTACGGAATTAGGCGATCAGGAAACCGAATCGCCTAATCACCTAATCCCTGATTACCTATTCCCTACTTACTTCCTTCGCCGTTCGCGCGGTTATGCCCCCGACTCACTGCAACTTCCATTTGAAGTCCCATCCATCCTGGCAACCGGCCCGGAACTCAAAAACACCTATTGTCTCACCCGTGAACGCTACGCCTTCCTCAGTCATCATATCGGCGACATGGAGAATTACGAGACCCTGCGTTCCTTTGAAGATGGCATTAACCATTTCGAGCGCTTGTTCCGCATCCAGCCCGAAGCCATTGCCTACGACCTGCACCCGAATTACCTGTCCACCCGCTACGCGCTGGAGCGAGCCGAACGCGAGAATCTCCCGGCGATTGGTGTCCAGCACCACCACGCCCATATTGCGGCTTGCATGGCCGATAACGGAATGGACGGCAGCCGCCCGGTCATTGGCCTGGCTTTCGATGGGTCGGGTTATGGCGATGACGGGGCCATCTGGGGCGGGGAGTTTTTTGTGGCTGATTACGCCGGGTACGAGCGCAAATTCCACCTGGCTTATTTTCCGCTCCCCGGCGGCGACGCGGCGATTAAACGCCCGGCGCGTACGGCCCTGGCATTGCTCTGGTCGTTGGGGTTGGATTGGGATGAAGAACTCGCTCCCGCGCGGGAACTATGCTACGAGGACCGTATGGCGCTGCGTGTCCAGTTGGAGCGGGGTCTGAATACTCCTCAGACCTCCAGCCTTGGCCGCCTTTTCGACGCGGCCGCGGCCCTGGCGGGTGTGCGGCAAAAAGTCAACTACGAGGCGCAGGCGGCAATTGAATTCGAGTCAGCCTTGGACAGAACCGAATCGGGCGCGTACAGGTTCGAGGTCCAAAACGAGACATTGAATGTCCGACCGGCTATTGCTGCCCTCTTGGCAGACATCCACAGCGGAGCCTCCGTCCCGGTCCTGTCGGCGCGTTTCCATAATGGTGTAGCGGATATGATCCGCCAGACGTGCGGTCAAATCAGGCGTGAAACCGGCCTGAAAGAAATTATGTTAAGTGGGGGAGTCTGGCAGAATATGGCTCTGCTGGAACGTGCAATGCGAGGGCTGCGTGCAGATGGATTCGTAGTTTATATTCATCGCCAAATCCCGGCGAATGATGGAGGCCTCTCGTTAGGACAGGCTCTGGTGGGCGCTGCCAGATTAATAAGCGGCTAAACAACGGAATATTTAGCGCGCTTCCCGATCCATTTCACGTTCGGCGTCTCGCCTGGCAATGGCTTCGCGTTTATCGTGTAATTTCTTGCCCTTGGCGATGGCGATTTCGAGCTTGGCGCGGCCGTCTTTAAGATAGACGCGTATCGGCACGATCGTCATGCCCTTCTGACGGACAGCATCCCACATTTCACGAATCTCTCTCTTATGGAGCAGCAGGCGGCGGATCCGTTTCGGGTCATGGTTAAAGCGGTTGGCCTGTTCATACGGGGCGATGTGCGCTTCCATAAGAAAGGCGCCGCGTGCGTCGTCCACGCGGACGTAGGCTTCTGCCAGGCTGATCTGACCGGCGCGAATGGATTTGATTTCGCTGCCCTTCAGTGCCAGTCCAGCCTCGAAACGCTCGAAGAGAAAATATTCAAAACCGGCTTTGCGGTTGGTGGCAACAGATTTGACGTTCATCAATCGTTCTCGTTTATGGATGCTGTTCGCGGAGGCGGCGCGCCAACGGTACATCAATCCACTTCTTGATTCCGATGGTCATGATCAGGACGACGACGAGTCCAATCTCCCAGAGTGGATAGCCCAGGTACCAGACTGAGCCGATGATGGTGACCATGCCAACGACCCAGGCGGCGTCCCAGTTGCGGAAGAGCAGATAACAAAGTAGAAACAGCCCAACGCCCAGCAGGGTTTCAATCAGGTGCATGTAGAGCAGGCTGCCCAGGATGGACCCCATGCCCTGCCCGCCCTGAAAATGAATGTAGATTGGGAAATCGTGCCCAAGTGCAGAGGCCAAAGCCGCGAGATAAGGGACAACGTCACTACCCGAGAGCATGTGTGCCAGCCAGGCAGCGAGCGCTCCCTTTCCAATATCCACGAAGCTCACTAGGAGAGCAGGTTTCCGGCCCAAGACGCGAAACGTATTGAGACCGCCAAGATTGCCATCGCCAGCCTCACGAAGGTTGATGCCGCGGCGGCGTCCGATCAGATACGCGGTGGGGAACGCCCCGATCAGGTACGAGGCGAGCAGGATGAACAGGGTTGAGAGTGCCATGCCAGTCTCCGCGTTTATCTTATCACTGATTACCCCAGCGCAGGATGGCAACTCCGGCCAGCAGGCGCAGCGCGCCGAAGACGAGCAGGGCAACGCCTATCCCGATGTACCCGGCCAGGAATGGTCCTGCCAGTGAGCCAAAGAGCACAGCCGCGTTCAGAATGATGTTGTACCAAGCCAGATGTGAGGGGCGGTCGTCTTCCGGGATTCGCTCCAGCAGATAGTTGGCATAGGCTCCAGCGACCAGTGCCCAGACGAACCCACCGGCGATCGAGAGCAGATAATAGTGCAAAGCGTTATGCGAGAGCGCCATGGCGATCGGGTAAATACTCATCCCGATCACTCCCCAACCGGTCAGCTTGTGATGCCCAACTTTATGTTCCAGACGGCTGAGCTGTGTTGAACCGAGCAGGACGGTCAGATAGAAGAGTGCCGTGCCGAGTCCGATATTGGCGTCTGTCAGATGCAGTTCGTTGACGGTGTAGAGCGCAAAAAGCGGAAGGGCAAGGTACTGAGCCATATGGAAGCCCAGAAGCACCAGTAGAATTTTCCGGTAGGGTGTGCGCCAGATGTCAAGACGAAGGGTGGCGTGCCAATCAGGGCGGCGATTCTTTTCTTCCAAATTCGGAATGGTTTTCAGGTCCGGACCTGCTGCGGCAACAGGCTCTGTATGCGGTCGGACGAAGAACAGGTGGAAGGTGCTCATCGCTGCGCTCAGCGCCCCGATCCCAAAGACAACCTGATACCCGACCGGAAAGCGTAGATGGTCGAGGATGTAACCAGTTCCGAGCGATGCAATTATGAAAGTAAGCGACTGCACCACATTCCGGATACCCACCACGGGAGCGCGCCATTCGGCCGGGACGGCTGCCGCGAACAAGGCATTGAAGCCGACGCCCAACCCGCACATCGGGATACCCATTGCTAGGGTGATAATGGCGAGAGCCCAGATTTGACCTTGATTCCCAAACAGCCACGGCAGGGGAATCCATAGAAAATACCCTAGGCGGGAAAGCACAGCCGACCAGAAGACCGCCTTGCCCACCGGTCGCTTTTGCAGCCAGGTCCCGGCCGGTAGGGATAGAAATAGACTGACCAAGGCTGGCATCGCGCCGAGAAGGCCAATTTGGAAACCGCTCGCTCCCAGGCGGACAGCATATACGTTCAAGAAATTGATCGCGCTGCCGCTAAGAATGCCAAACCAGGCGATGTCGAAATACAGGTGGATGAAATTACGCCGATATTCCTGAGGAATGGCCGGATTGTTGAAGAAACGACGGATGGATAGCACAGGGTTGATTATAATCAACACTATCGATTAATTTGCGATAGTCCCGGTTCCTGCGGAGTAGTCCCGGTTCCCGCACGGGGCACGGGATGGAGTAAATGATGTTTGGACTTCGCCGCCACTTTCTTCTCGACCCTTCGGTCACCTTCCTCAATCAGGGTTCCTTTGGCGCCACGCCGCGTCCGGTCTTCTGCGCTTATCAGCGCTGGCAGCGTGAACTGGAACGCCAGCCGGTCGAATTTCTGAGACGCCGCTTTACGGCCCTGATGCTGGCCGCGCGCCAATCTCTTGCGGACTATCTGGGGACGGATGTAGACAATCTGGTCTACACTACCAATGTGACCGAGTCCCTTAACATTGTCGCTCACTCTCTGAGCCTCGGGCCGGGCGATGAAGTGCTGAGCACCGACCACGAGTACGGCGCGCTCGACCGCACCTGGAGGTTTCTGGCAAAAGAACGCGGCTATGCGTATATCAATCAGCCGATCCCTGTTCCGCATCGAAATCCCGCTTATTTTGTGGAATGGGCGCAAGTTGATCCGTGTGAGCGTGCAGGGCTACAACACACGGCGGGATGTGGAGAAGTTGGTCGAGGCGTTGGGAGAGTTGTTACAAATGAGCGACTGAAGTCGCACCTACATGCTTCTTATGAAAACATCAGATTTTGATTACAAACTGCCTCCTGAATATATTGCCCAAACCCCTGTCGAGCCGCGCGACTCGTCGCGCCTGCTGGTCCTGCATCGGGACACGGGGGCGCTGGAACATCGCGTTTTCCGCGAGATCGGGCAATATCTGCATCCTGGGGATCTCATGGTTGTCAACCGGACGCGCGTCATCCCGGCCCGGATTTTCGCCCACAAATCGACCGGTGGGCGCGTCGAAGTCCTGCTCCTGCGGAGGGAAGGTTTGCTAACGTGGGAATGTCTGGTGGGCGGGAAGGGCTTATCGGCTGGCAAGATTATCGCCATTGAAAACGGTCCATCCGCGGAAATTGTGGAAGTGCTGGAAGGTTCGCGCCGCTGGGTCCGTTTTGCAGAGCCGATTGAGCCGTATTTTCCGAAAGTTGGCAACGTCCCGCTCCCGCCTTACATCCACGAACCGCTCAAGGACCCGGAGCGCTACCAGACCGTTTACGCGCGTGACCCCGGTTCCGTCGCCGCGCCGACCGCTGGTCTGCACTTCACGCCGCAGCTGATGGATGAACTCAAGTCGCAGGGTGTCAACTTCGCCGAAGTCACCCTGCATGTCGGATTGGATACCTTTGCCCCGGTAATGGAAGAGGACCCCGAAGATCACCAAATTCACACCGAGTGGTGCGAAATTCCACCGGCAACTGTGGAGGCCATCACGCAGACGCGTCAATCTGGCGGGAGAATCATTGCGGTGGGGACGACTTCTGTGAGAACACTGGAGTCTGCGGCAAAAGCAGGGAAAAATGGCATCTTGTCCTACAGCGGGCCGACAAATTTATATATTCTTCCAGGCTATCGGTTTATACTAGTAGATGCCATGATCACCAATTTCCATCTGCCCAAGTCCACGCTCATCATGCTGGTCAGCGCCTTTGCTGGACGCGAAAAGATCCTCCACGCGTACGAAATCGCCATGCAGGAAAAGTACTGCTTCTATTCGTTCGGGGACGCTATGCTTATCCTATGAGCCTCGACGATCTCAATATCGAACTCCCCGTGCGGGAACCGGGACTACTTCGCCTGTCTTGCCGGCGCTGTCCGCGTTTGGTGGATTGGCAGAAGAGCGACAGCAGGCACGTCTCCGCAGGGACTGGGCGGCCGAGGATGTTCTCCGCCAGACCCGAAGGGGTGCAGTTTTTGGTTGGACAGTCCAGGATACTCCGGAAGGGCAAAAGATTGTCAGGCAATCTTGAAATACGTTACAATACGTATTGTTGATAGGGTGTTCTTCCCGTATGCTGTGCATAAGGAGTGTCCTGTGCGCGCTGTTGACATTATTATCAAGAAACGCGAAAAACATGAACTCACTGGAGAAGAAATCAAATTCTTCGTGGACGGTTTCACGCGCGGTGAAATTCCTGACTATCAGGTCTCAGCCTGGGCGATGGCGGTCTTGCTCAATGGCATGACGCCGCGCGAAACCACCGATCTGACCCTGGCGATGGCGCACTCTGGTGAAATCCTCGATCTTTCCGGTGTGGTGAAAATTGTCATGGACAAGCATTCTTCCGGTGGGGTGGGGGATAAGACGACCCTGGTTGTCCTGCCGATTGTGGTTGCCTGTGGCGTGCCGGTCGGCAAGATGTCGGGGCGCGGACTGGGCTTCAGCGGCGGGACGCTCGATAAAATGGAATCCATCCCCGGTTACCGGGTCAATCTCACCACCGACGAATTTAAGAAACAACTCAGAAACGATGGCATTGTCCTCACCGGCCAGTCGCTCGACCTGGCTCCCGCTGACGGTAAATTGTACGCCCTGCGGGATGTGACTGGTACGGTGCAGTCCATCCCGCTGATCGCCTCTTCCATAATGAGCAAAAAAATAGCCGCCGGCGCGCAGGCTATTGTACTGGATGTCAAAGTTGGCCTCGGCGCGTTCATGGAGACTCTCGACGAAGCTCGCACCCTGGCAAACCTGATGACGGACATCGGCAGGCTGGTCGGGTGTGAAGTGGTGACTCTACTATCGGATATGAACCAGCCGCTTGGCGATGCGGTCGGAAATTCGCTGGAAGTGATTGAGGCAATAAACACGCTCCACAGCCGTGGCCCGGCAGATTTCCACGAACACTGCCTGCACGTCAGCGCACATATGCTGGTGCTGGGGCAGCGAGCCCCGGACCTCGAGTCAGGTCGCCGCCTGGCGGAGGCGGCTATCGCCTCGGGCGCGGCTTTCGAGAAGTTCCGCGTCCTGGTCCGCGCCCAGGGTGGAGACGTGTCTTTTGTGGATGATCCGGGAAAGTTCCCAAAGGCGAAACTTGTCGAGGTGGTGAAAGCTGATCGGAGCGGAACATTGTCCCGGGTCCATGCCCGCATGATCGGTGAAGCGGCCGCGGCCCTTGGCGCCGGTCGTGCTAGGAAAGGCGACCCGGTGGATCATGCGGTCGGGGTCATCATCCACCGCAAGGTCGGGGAACGGGTGGAGAAGGGGGAGCCGCTGTTCACTATCTACGCCAATGATGCGACCAAACAGGCCCAAGTACGGGAAGGGCTCCGGGAGGCGTTTGGGTGGAGCGATACGCCGGTCGCTTCGCTGCCTCTCTTTTATGAGTAACCTGGGTCGGGGAGAAATCGCCCGAATATACAATAAAATGCAATTGCATAATATTAATATTTAGTGCATAATAGAGCCAGGAGTGCGCCATGGCCAAAGTATCTCTGCGTGTTTATAATCGTGAAATCGAAAGCATGATCGAGGGTGGACGACTCGACGAGTCTGTCGCTCATTGCCAGAACATTCTCAAAACTTTTCCAATGCACGTCGAGACGTACCGGCTGCTGGGGAAGAGCTTCCTCGAAGCCCGACGCTATACAGACGCGGCCGATATCTTCCAGCGTGCTTTGATGGCTGTGCCGGACGATTTTGTAGCCCAAGTGGGGATGAGTATCATCCGCGATGATGAAGGCAAACTGGATGATGCCATCTGGCACATGGAGCGCGCCTTCGAAGACCAACCCTCCAATCCTGCCATCCAGGGCGAACTCCGCCGCCTGTATGGCCGGCGGGACGGTATCGAGCCGCCCAAGATCCGCTTGAGCCGGGATGCGCTCGCTAACTTGTATTCGCAGGGTGAACTCTTCAATCAGGCCATCGCCGAGATCCGGGCTGTGCTGGCTGAGGATGCCAACCGGCCTGACTTGCAGGTTATGCTGGCGCGCGCTTATTACCGTGCCGGGCAAAAGGTTGAGGCTGCCGAAATGGCTGCCAACTTGCTCAAGAAATACACATATTGCCTGGATGCTTTGCGTATCCTGGTGGATGTGCTCCCGGGGACAACGCGTGACGAAAACACCCAGGTCTATCGCCAGCGCCTGCTCATGCTTGACCCGTATTCAGCTTTTGTCACAGGTTCCACCTTCAATACTGATCAGGTGGCCGATGCGGCCGTGAATCTGGAACGACTGGAATATAAGGCGGGTGCTGCCCCAACCTTGACAGAGCCTAACTGGGCGTCTTCATTGGGCATCAAGGTGACGGACAAAAAACACGCCGAACCGCCTCCGGATTGGATGACAACCGGCGATTCCACTGAACAATTCCCGGATGCTGCATTGGATTCTTCTGGACCTACGGCAGTTCCCGCTACTGACGATAAACCCGTCCCGGATTGGATGAAAACCGCTGTTAGGCAAGAATCCAATGGTAAAGCGCAGGAAGCGCCGGTAGACTTAAGCGCGAAGCGACCGGCGGAACCGATTGCAAAGGCCGACATTCCAGACTGGCTCAAGTCCATAGCTCCGCAGGAAGTGACCGATGCAGCGAATGCTGATTACAAACCTGATCCAGTCAATACATCAATTCTGAAACCAGAAAATGCTCCTGACTGGTTGGGTAAACTAAGGACATCCGCAGCGGATGCAAATCCTGATCCATCCCAACCTGCGGCTTCATCGCAGGAGAATGGTGCCTTCCCCGATTGGCTCAAAGAAATTGGCGATGGCGCTTCTGCCGGGACTGCGGCGGCTTTTGCTGCCGATGCCTTGGAACTACCCAAAGCTGAAGAACCGCCGGATTCAAGACAACCTGCTCCGCCTCCGCCCGCTGTTCAGGCCTCCGTCGAGCCGCCGGTCTCTGCGCCTCGCCCGGATGATGATACACCCTTCCAACCGACAGGCGAATCCAAGCCGCTCAAAATTGAAGATGATGCCATGGCCTGGCTGGAAAGCTTGGCGGCCAAACAGGGTGCAAAAGAAGAAGAACTCCTGACCAAGCCAGAAAACCGCTCAGAGGAAATGCCTGATTGGTTGCGCCCGGCCGACGAACAGCCTTCTGCTTCTGTTGCGCCGGAACAATCTCCTGCGCCGTATCAAACACTGCCTTTGAAACCGCCTACCCCGCTTGCCGGAGAGTTGGCGGCTCATGAACCTGCGCCTTCCGAAATAGTCCCGGTTCCATTACGGGGCGAAGAACTCCCGCCACTTACCTCTCCTGCCGAAGGGACCGCCGCGCCGCTCAACATCGAGGATGATTCGATGGCCTGGCTGGAAGGTTTGACGGCCAAGCCGGATGCCAAGCCGGATGAAGTGCTGACCAATCCCGGTGAGCACTCCGAGGCTCCACCTGATTCGATTCAAAAAACCACCCAGGAACCTGCTGCTCCGGATGAAGCATTAGCCCCTGAAGCCTCGCAGGAGGATATTACCATTACCTCCTGGCTGAAAAAGCAGGATGTTGAAGAAGCCCTGGGAAAAGGTAAGCCCACCCCCGATGTACCACAACCGGCGGCCAAACCATTGAATGAACTCCCCGATTGGCTGAAAGAACTGGAAAAACCAGCTGCGTCAGAGGAAACATCAAAAGCCACCGAAGATTTACCGAACTGGCTGCGTAAGACCGCACAACCCGCCGATCAGGGAGCGGCTGCTGTCCCGACGGTTGAACCTGCCCCGGAGCCGGAAATGCCTGCCTGGATAGATGAAACAATTCCGGTATCCGAACAGCCTGCGCCGACAACCCCCGGAGAATGGGTTCCGGTGGATGAGAAACCTGCCCCGGTTCCGGACCTTAAAACGATTGCCGAACCGGATTCCTCTGCCGGAAAACCTATGGTCCAGCTACGTGTTCTCGGAGGGACCGGGATGCTCGCCCGCATTCCCGCCCAGGATAAGGATGCTGAATTCCTGGCTGCGGCCCAAGCCGCACTGGATACCAGCCAGCTAAACGAGGCCATGCAGGCGTATGCCAAGCTCATCAAAAAAAATCGCTTGTTGGATGAGGTTATCCACGATTTGCGCGAAGCGATCTATCGTTTCCCAGTGGATATCATTGTCTGGCAGACTCTGGGTGACGCATCCATGCGTGCCAACCATCTGCAGGACGCCCTCGACGCTTATACCAAAGCCGAGGAACTGTTACGGTAAGAGCGGATATCGCCTCCAATGTGACGATGCCTGCCCGGCGATAGTCCCGGTTCCAGCACGGGGCGATAGTCCCGGTTCCAGCACGGGGCGATAGTCCCGGTTCCAGCACGGGGCGATAGTCCCGGTTCCAGCACGG
>JADGQD010000180.1 GCA_017882065.1 Anaerolineales bacterium
ATCTTGGTCGGTGCGCTGGCGGGTTACTACGGCGGCGTAGTGGACAGCATCCTGATGCGCATCACCGAGGCCATGTTGAACATCCCCGAGATCTTCCTGCTGATTGTGATGGCCAAGTATTTCGGCGGTAAGATCCCTGAGTTGGATATCCTCGGGCGCACGTTCAGTGGGAGCGTTATCGTGATCGTTCTCATCATCGGGCTTACCTCCTGGATGTACCTGGCCCGCATCGTGCGCGCCCAGTTCCTGTCCCTGAAGGAGAACGAATTCGTTCTGGCTGCCCGGGCGACTGGCACCAGCAACTTCGAGATCATCTTCCGCCACATCCTGCCGAACAGTGTGGCGCCTATCGTGGTCTCGGCCACACTGGGGGTGGCGAATGCCATCCTCGCGGAGGCCTATATCAGCTTCCTGGGGTTGGGTGTCCAGCCACCGACCGCCACCTGGGGCAACATGCTGGACGGAGCCAATAATTATCTCGAATCAGCTCCCTGGCTGTGGTTCTTTCCAGGATTGCTGATCCTGCTGACGGTGCTCAGCATTAACTTCCTGGGCGATGGCCTGCGGGATGCGCTCGACCCGCGCAGCCGGACGGTATAACGGAGACCGGCGAGATGAGTGCCCTGCTTGAAGTGAAAGACTTGCGCACGCTCTTCCACACTCCGGAGGGGACGGTGTACGCCGTCAATGGGATTTCCTTCCACGTGGACGAAGGGGAAACGCTGGCAGTTGTCGGGGAGAGCGGCTGCGGGAAATCGGTCAGCATGCTCTCGATCCTGCAATTGATCCCGGTTCCGCCGGGGGAGATTGCCGGGGGTGCGGCAAAGTACCGTGGTCAGGATTTGCTCAAAAAGTCCGAGCGCGAGATGGAAGCCATTCGCGGCCAGGAAATTGCCATGATCTTCCAGGACCCGATGACATCCCTCAATCCCGTCCTGACCATTGGCAGGCAGATTACCGAGTCGCTGCGCACCCACATGGGGATGGACCAGAAAGCGGCTGAGGCGCGAGCCGTGGAATTGCTGGAAATGGTCGGCATCTCGGACCCTTCGCACCGTTTGGGCGATTACCCGCACCAGTTCTCCGGCGGGATGCGCCAGCGGGTGATGATTGCCATGGCGCTGGCCTGCAATCCCAGCCTGCTGATTGCCGATGAGCCGACCACCGCCCTGGACGTAACCATCCAGGCTCAGATCGTTGAGCTGGTAACGAAAATCCGAAATCAAGTCCATATGGCCGTCATCTGGATCACGCACGACCTGGGCGTGGTAGCCGGGATTGCCGACCGCGTCATCGTGATGTATGCCGGTTTTATTGTCGAGGCAGCCAGCGTAAATGCCCTGTACGAAAACCCGCGCCACCCTTACACGAGTGCTTTGCTGGGAGCTCTGCCGCGCATGGACCGTCGCCGTGACCGGCGGCTCAAATCCATCCCCGGTGCTCCGCCCAGCCTGCTGGTGGAGCCTCACGGCTGTCCGTTTACGGCCCGCTGTGAGTTTGTCATCGACCGCTGCAAAACCGAAAACCCACCCCTGACGCCGGTCGGGCAGAATCACCACAACATTGCCTGCTGGGTTGACATCAAGACTGGAGCGCCGCGATGAACGAGACTCAGCCGCTGGTGCAGGTCGAAAACCTGACCAAACACTTTCCGGTGTTCCGCGGGATTGTCATCCAGCGTAAGGTCGGTGCGGTGCGCGCTGTGGACGGGATTTCGTTCACCATCCAGCGCGGCGAGACCCTCGGGCTGGTCGGCGAGAGCGGCTGCGGCAAAACCACTGCCGGGCGCACGTTGCTGGGTCTTTACCCGGCAACTGCCGGTGTGGTCACAATTGACGGTCGCGATGTCCGCTCTGCCAAAGGCAGGAATCTGCTTGCCATTCGCCGCACGGCGCAGATGATTTTCCAGGACCCGTATGCCTCGCTTAACCCACGCTGGACGGTCAACTCTATTGTCAGCGAACCGTTGCGCGTCCATCACCTGTTCAAGACCGAACCAGAACGCGTCGAACGCGTCCAGGAACTGATGGGGCTGGTTGGATTAAGCGGACGTCTCATCAACCGTTTCCCGCATGAATTCTCCGGCGGACAGCGCCAGCGCATCGGCGTGGCGCGCGCCCTGGCTTCTGACCCAAAGTTTATCGTATGCGACGAACCGATTTCGGCGCTGGATGTATCCATCCAGGCGCAGGTGGTCAATCTGCTGGAAGATTTGCAGGACCGACTTGGCCTGACCTATCTTTTCATTGCCCATGATCTCAGCATGGTACGCCACATCTGTGACCGGGTGGCGGTCATGTACCTGGGTGTGATGGCTGAAATGGCCGACCATAATGAACTTTACGAGCACCCGCTCCACCCGTACACCAAAGCGCTGCTTTCAGCCGTCCCTGTGCCGGACCCTAAAAAAGACCGCGCCCGTCGCCGTATTAT
The DNA here is from genome assembly GCA_017882065.1 of Anaerolineales bacterium. Taxonomy (GTDB): domain Bacteria; phylum Chloroflexota; class Anaerolineae; order Anaerolineales; family Villigracilaceae; genus UBA877. The sequence goes on from JADGQD010000180.1 coordinate 2,434, forward strand.
CCTGGCCGGGGATGTGCCCAGCCCGATCAACCCTCCCTCTGGCTGCCGTTTCCACCCGCGCTGCCCGCTCGCAGACGAGCAATGCAGCCGTGAGGTCCCGCAGTGGCGTCTCACCGCGCCCGGTCATTGGGTCGCCTGCCATAAAGTCTGAAGGTAAGAGGTTCCCTAGGAATCGCCTTGGTGAGGAAGTAAATAGGGGGTGTTGGGCGGGCTTCGCCCGCCCAACACCCCCATACCTTTTCCAATATCACGGAAATTCCCAAAGAACCAAGAAAGAAGGGCCATGATTGACCTTGGGGTTCTGTTACGCATTCCCTGTGTGGAAGTGGAGATGGGCTTCGATGTTTCGCCCGACGGCGAACACGTTGCCTTTTCCTGGAATCCGGACGGACGTTGGGAGATCTACGAAATTTCCCTGCGAGGTAGTCCCGGTTCCCGCACGGGGCGAGGTAGTCCCGGTTCGCGCACGGGGCGAGGTAGTCCCGGTTCGCGCACGGGGCGTGGTAGTCCCGGTTCTCGCGTGGTAGTCCCGGTTCCAGCACGGGGCGTGGAAGTCCCGGTTCCAGCACGGGGCGTGGTAGTCCCGGTTCTTGTACGGGGCGAGGTAGTCCCGTTTCCAGCACGGGGGACGGGGCGCGGCAAAACGGACCCAGTTCTGGTTTCGCGCGGACCCGGCGGCAAGTTCCACCCGCGCTATTCTCCCGACGGTCGCCAACTGGCCTATACTGTGGATTTCGATGGCAGCGAGGCCTTTCACCTCTTCGTCCATGATTTTGGCACTGGCGAACAGCGCGACCTGACCCCGGATCTAAATTGTGCCCTGCAGGCCAATTTCTCCTGGTCGCCGGACGGCAAACACATCGCCTTTATTTCTGATCGATCCGGGCAATTCAATGTTTACGTGATCCCCGCCGAGGGCGGCGAAGCCCGGCTTGTGCTGGACGCCGGATACCCGGCCTGGAAGGTGCGCTGGTCGCCGGACGGACTCTGGCTGGCTGTGACCGTCGAGGCGGGGGGGATAGATTTTGGCACCTTTATTGTCCCGGCCAAAGAGGATGGGGCAGTGTGCCGGATTGCCGATGAAAGCGGACCGATTGATGCCGGGCAGACCTGCTGGTCGCCGGACAGCACGCGGCTGGCTTTTTCATCGGACGTGCACGGGTACAACAATATTGGTATTTACGAGTTGGCCACACACCGCATCGTCTGGCTGACAGATGGGGAAGGGGAGAAGCAGTTTCCGGTCTGGTCGCCGGACGGGAGGCGGTTGGCTTACGTATTTAACCGTAGCACGGTTTCCTGGCTGGCGGTACAGAAGCCGGGAGAGTCTCCGATAATGTACCAGGTTGAGCCAGGCGTTCATTACCTGCCTCACTTCACACCGGATGGCAGCCGCATTATCTTCGCTTTCGATAATCCGCGCCATCCGGA
>JADGQD010000181.1 GCA_017882065.1 Anaerolineales bacterium
GGTGAATGCCGGGCTGGACCCGTGCGCCGCCATCCAACTGCACGTTGACCTGGCGCCCGGTGCATTGGAGGAAGTCTTTTTCTTAATCGGCGAAGGGGCTAACCGGGCCGAAAGCCTGGCGCTGATTGGGCGGGTTCAGGCACAGGGGCAGGTTGAATCGATATCGCAGGTTGTCCAGCAACAGTGGGATGACATCCTGAATGCCATAACGGTTGAAACGCCCGACCCCGGCATGAATTTAATGCTCAACCGCTGGCTGCTGTACCAGACTCTGACCTGCCGCCTGTGGGGACGCACCGGGCTGTATCAATCCAGCGGGGCGTTTGGGTTCCGCGACCAACTCCAGGATGTGCTGGCGCTGCTGCATACCCGCCCGGGTATCGCGCGCGCGCAGATTTTGGAAGCGGCGCGGCATCAATTCGAGGCGGGCGATGTACTGCACTGGTGGAATCCGCCCGCGGGGCGCGGGGTGCGTACGCGCTTTTCGGACGATTTGCTCTGGCTGCCGTTTGTCACCGCCGAGTACGTTGCCGCCACCAGCGACGCATCCATTTTGATCGAGAGAATCCCGTTCCTGAAAGGCGAAGTTCTCAAGCCCGAGGAAATTGAGCGTTACGCTCAGTATGAAGCATCAACCGAGGTGTTTTCGCTCTATGAACACTGCCGCCGGGCACTTGAAAAGGGCTCGACGGCTGGCGCGCATGGCTTGCCGCTGATGGGCGCGGGCGACTGGAACGATGGGATGAACCGGGTGGGCATGGATGGGCGCGGCGAAAGCATCTGGCTGGGCTGGTTCCTGCACGCCACGCTCAAGCATTTTGCGCCGCTGGTTGCGCTGATGACGGATGATCCTGCTCCGTACCTTCAACAGGCTGAGCAGTTATCCCGGGCACTCGAAGCCCACGCCTGGGATGACAACTGGTACCTGCGTGCCTTCTATGATGACGGCTCGCGGCTGGGTTCGCGCGAAAATACCGAGTGCCAGATTGATTCAATTGCCCAATCGTGGGCGGTTTTATCGGGCGCGGCAGACCCGGCGCGGGCGGCGCAGGCAATGGAATCCGTCAATAAGCTGCTGGTGAAGCAAGCTGAGCAGATGATTTTGCTGTTTACCCCGCCCTTCGACAAGACTGAGAGCGACCCCGGTTACATCAAAGGCTACTTACCGGGCGTGCGCGAAAACGGCGGGCAGTACACCCATGCCGCCATCTGGACAGCCTGGGCATTTGCCGCCCTCGGGCAGGGTGAGCAGGCCGGAGCGTTGTTCCGTATGTTGAACCCCATCAGCCATGCCGATACGCCCGAGAATACGGCGCGCTACAAGGTGGAGCCCTACGTCATCGCCGCCGACATCTACAGCCAGTCCTCGCACACCGGGATGGGCGGCTGGACGTGGTACACCGGCTCCTCCGGCTGGATGTACCGTCTGGGCCTCGAAGCCATCCTGGGCCTCACCCGCCTAGGGAATACGTTAAAGATCGACCCTTGCATTCCCGGGAATTGGCCGGGGTTCCAGCTCACCTACCGGTTTGGAAGGACGCCTTACCTGATCCGCGTGGAGAACCCGGATGGGGTTAATCGTGGCCTCCGGCAGATCATGCTCAATGGTGTCTCCTTGCCTGACAACCGGATTCCATTGACCAATGATGGACGCCAACACGAAGTTCGCGTTTTAATGGGATCCGCGCTTCCCCCTCAGGGGGAGAAAATCAGCGAAAAATGATTGGGATGATCTCTTGTCCAGCGGTGTAAAATGAATGCGATTTCGAATAAATCGATGCGCCAGGAATTCGGACCAGACCCGTTTTCAAAAAGGAAAACATGATGAGCGAAGAACAAAAAACACAACACGATGAGCAGGAACAGGAACGAATAAAACGCCAGCAGGAACAGCAGCATCTGGAGCAGGAACAGGAACTGGAACGAACGCCGCAACAAGAGCAACAGCAAGAGTCGGGTCAGCAGCAGGAACAGGAACGAAAACAGCGCCAGCAGGAGCAGCAGCAACTGGAGCAGCAATTGGAAGAGAAGCGAAAACAGCGCCAAAAGGAGCAGCAGGAGCTGGAAGGGCAGCTGAAACGCAAGCAGCAAAAGGGGTAGCCGCGCCGCCCGCACCACACATAATTGAAGAGTGCCCCCTAGCGGACTCGAATATCATCCCCTTGGGGATCTCTGTTTTTGGCTTGAGGCGATCACATCCCAGGTCATTAATTTACCCAGTACTTATACAGGCTTATTTCAAAAAGATGGTTATATTTTAGTAACCAGACAGCTTGGCTGACGTGAGTCATACCAGGCTGTCTGGTTTTAACAGCCATTAACAGCCTATCGGCAGACACTGGTGGGCTGTTTTTGTTTCCGGTCTCATGAAGCCAAAACTTTCCTGCCCGCAACTAAACCCAACCGATAGCGTTATAAAGACATACAATCCCCGGAAAATATTAACATGTCTAGTCAACTCTTATCAATAAAGCAGAAATTCTGATCTGCATTGGAGATCTATACCCATGAAAGCTACCTCGAAAATCACAAAACCTGCTCTAGAACAAAAACTACAGACCACCCCGATTGCCGTTATCGGTATGTCATCCATTTTTCCCCAGGCGCATAACCTTCAGGAGTATTGGGACAATATCCTTAACAAGGTTGATGCCATTGTTGATATCCCGGCTTCGCGTTGGAAGATTGACGAATATTACGACCCGAACCCGGCTGCCCCCGACAAAACGTACTGCAAACGCGGCGCCTTTATCCCCGATATTCAATTCGATCCGGCTGAATTTGGCTTGCCGCCGAATATCCTGGAAGTGACCGATGTCACCCAGTTGTTGTCGCTTGTGGTTGCCAAGGAATGCCTTGAAGATGCCGGGTACGGAGAAGGACGGGAGTTCTCGCGGGAAAACGTGGGCGTGATCCTCGGGTTTGTGGGCATTGGCAGCAAGCTAGTAGTTCCGCTGATGGCGCGTCTTCAATATCCGGTCTGGGAGAAAGTCTTACGCAGCTACGGGATTTCGGCAGAAGACACCCAGAAGATTATCGGAAAAATTAAATTGGCCTATCCGAACTGGGAAGAAAACACATTCCCCGGCTCGATAGGAAATGTCGTTTCCGGCCGGGTTGCCAACCGGTTTGACCTGGGCGGCACCAACTGCGTGGTGGACGCGGCCTGCGCCAGTTCGCTGGCCGCCATCCACATGGCCGCCAGTGAACTTATCGAAGGCCGCGCCGATATGATGATTACCGGCGGCGTTGACCTGGATAACTCGATTGGCGCGTATCTTTGTTTCAGCAAAACCCCGGCTTTCTCTAAGAGCCAGAATCCCAGTCCTTTCGATAAGGATTCGGACGGCATGATGGTGGGGGAAGGTATAGGCATGGTGATGTTGAAACGTTTGGCCGATGCCCGGCGCGACCACGACCGGATCTACGCGGTCATCAAAGGGATTGGCACTTCCAGCGACGGGCGTTTCAAGTCCATCTATGCACCGCGTCCGGCCGGACAGTCTCTGGCCATGCGCCGCGCTTATGTCGAAGCCGGTTACAGCCCGGTAACCGTCGGGTTAATCGAAGCGCACGGGACCGGTACAATGGCCGGCGATCCGGCAGAATTCCAGGGGATGAATGCAGTTTTCTCTGAAAACAACCTCAATAAGCAATATATTGCGTTGGGCAGTGTGAAGTCTCAAATTGCGCATACCAAGGCGGCTGCGGGGGTTGCCAGCCTGATCAAGATTTCTCTGGCTTTGTATCACAAGGTGTTACCTGCCACCATCCACGTCAATACGCCCAATCCAAAACTCGAAATCGAGAAATCACCTTTCTATCTGAATACCGAGATCCGCCCGTGGGTGAAA
>JADGQD010000046.1 GCA_017882065.1 Anaerolineales bacterium
TCGTTAACGCCGCCGGTCCCTGGATTGACGGAACCAACCGGACCCTGGGCCTGCCGACGCATTACGTCGGCCCGACCAAAGGTTCGCACCTGGTTCTCGATAACCCAGAACTGCGGGATGCCATCGGCGACCACGAGTTCTTCTTCGAAAACAAAGACGGGCGTATCGTGCTCATCATCCCGTTGTTCGACAAAGTGATGATCGGCACATCCGACCTGCCGATTGAAGACCCTGACTCTGCCCGCTGTACCGAAGAGGAAGTGGACTATTTCATCGAGATGGTGGGGCGCGTCTTCCCCGGCATCAAAGTCAGCCGCGAGCAGATCCTTTTCCGCTTCTCCGGCGTTCGCCCGCTGGCGTACACCAAAGCCAAAAATGCCGGTCAGATCACGCGCGACCACCACATCCAGGAAGACAAACTGGGGAATATCCCGGTCTACTCGCTGGTGGGCGGAAAATGGACCTCGTTCCGTGCTTTCTCCGAACAGGTGACCGACCGCGCCCTGGCTTTCCTCGACCTGCCGCGCAAAGCCGACACGAAGTCCCTGCCCATAGGCGCGGGGAAAGATGCCGCGCCTATCAAAACCGATCCGCACTACACGCGCAGTGAAATCGCGGTCATGGCGAAGCGTGAGAAGATTGTCCATCTCGACGACTTGCTCCTGCGCCGCACCTTGCTGGGTTACTTGGGCCAACTCACCCATCCGCTGGTGGAGGAACTGGCAAACGCTCTCGGCGACGCCCTGGGTTGGAGCGGAACGCAGAAAAATACCGAAGTGGAGCGAGCAATCAAAATTCTGACGGACAGGCACGGGGTCCATTTGTGAACCCGCAGGGGCGGCCGGCGGCCGCCCCTGCTTTTTTTGATGGTAAAATTCCATCCTTATGGCTGACTCCCCTCTCTACAACATCACCTTCCTGCGTCATGGCGAGTCGGTCGGCAACCTGGAAAATCGTTTCCAGGGACATGCCGACTTTCCGCTGACCGAGACCGGTCGTGCTCAGGCGGGCGCCCTGGCTGAACGCTGGCAGGCCGAGGGTCGCGCCTTTGACCGGGTCTTTTCCAGCCCCCTCGCCCGCGCCCGCGAGACGGCGGAAATCGTTTGCGCGGCGCTGAATGCACCGCTCGAACTCGACCCGGATTGGATGGAAATTCACAACGGGCTGCTGGCTGGCCTGAGCGACGAGGAAGCCGCTCAATCAGTCCCCCGTCCGGCTTTTATCACCCCGTACACCCACACTGGCAGGACCGGCGAGAGCCGCTGGGAAGTGTACCTGCGCGCCGGGCGGAACATCCAAAAACTACTTGACAACCCAACCGGACACACCCTTGTGGTGGCACATGGGGGTATCTTAAACATGACCCTGTATGCCATTTTGGGCATCCCGGTGCAAGCCGACCACACCGGACCGCATTTTATGTTCCACAACACCACCTTCGCCACGTTCACTTACGAACCGGAACGTCACAATTGGCGCTTGTTGCATTTCGACCACCGTCCGCACTGGAAGGAAGATTGACGTGGAAAATATGAACGTTCTGACATTCGGCGCGGGTGCCCTCGGGACGTATATCGGCGGGTCGCTGGCCCTGGCCGGCAACCGTGTGGTATTCGTGGAACAGCTCAACGCCGCGCAGGAACTGACCCAACGCGGGCTTGTCCTGGATTTGACCATAGACCGTAGACGATGGACCGGAGATGACCCGTCGTCGGCGGTCTATCGTCCATCGTCGGTCGAATTCGTTTCCAGCCTGGATGAAGCCTTGAACAGAGACCCCTTCGATGTCGCCATTTTTGCTCTGAAATCCTTTGACACCGCCGCCGCACTGGATGGGATGAGGCCCCACGCGGACCGACTCCCGCCCATCTTATGTCTTTCCAACGGTGTGGACAACGAACCGGCCCTCGCCGCCGTTCTGGGTGAGGACAAAGTCATCGCCGGGACGGTCACCTCCTCGGTGGGACGCCGCGGTGTGGGTGACATTGTTCTCGAACGCCTGCGCGGGGTCGGCGTGGCAGACAGGCATCCACTCTCATTGTTCGTAGCAGAGGCACTCAACGTGGCAGGATTGAACGCCCATCTCTTCCTGCGCGCCGCTGATATGAAGTGGTCCAAGATGCTGACCAACCTGCCGGCCAATGCCACCGCCGCCATCCTGAACATGACCGCCGCGGAAGTGTTCGCCCACCCCGGCTTGTTCCGGCTGGAGATGCGCATGCTGCGCGAAGCCCTGGCCGTGATGCGAGCCAACCGCCTCCACGTGGTGGACCTGCCGCGCGTACCCGTCCGGGCGCTCGGGCTGGGGACACGCCTGCCGGAGTTTGTCGCCCGCCCCTTGATGCTGAAAGCCGTCGGCGGTGGACGCGGCGGCAAGATGCCGTCCTTCCACATTGACCTTTATTCAGGTAGGGGAAGGTCGGAGGTGGACTGGTTGAACGGCGCGGTTGTCCGTTACGGGGAAAAAGCGAGTGTGCCGACGCCGGTCAACAAACTGCTTACCGAGACTCTCCTGGCGCTCACCAAAGGCGAACTTCCCCTGGAGACTTATTCCCATCAACCGGAGAAATTCATTTCCCTCATTTCGACGCTCCGCGTCGGAACGCCTGATGGACGCTAGAGCGTCCAAGCTGGGGTCGCAACGCAGAGCATCGTGACCAGAAAACAACCAGAAATTTCTCGCCCGCCTTTCTTAACCCTTCGTGTTCCTTTGTGCCTATAATGGTTAATCTCCTATGAACAATAAAATCCAACCTGTCACCCCACGCGATACTGTCGAAGTCAACCTGCCGGATGGTGGCGTTCTTTCCGGGCCACGGGGCGCAACCGCCGGGGAATTTTTGCAGGCAGACCCCGGGGCCGGCCCCGCGCCGCTGGTGGCGGCCATCGTCAACGGCGACCTGCGCGAGTTGACCTTCCCTATCAAAATGGATGCCAGCCTGGCCCCCGTCAGCATGTCCGACGCTGACGGGGCGCGCGTTTACCGCCGCTCGTTGACCTTCCTACTGGAAACCGCTTTCGTAGCGCTCTTCCCGGAGGCTGTCCTCATCATTGACCATTCCATCTCGTCGGGCGGCTACTATTGCCACGTCAACGGACGCCCGGTGCTCAATCGGTCCGAACTCCAGCGGCTGGAAGCGGAAATGAAGCGGCTGGTGGATGCCAACCTGCCCTTCCTGCGCCGCGAAATCCCGGTGGCGGAGGCCATCGTCTATTTTGAGAAAGAGAACTATCCCGATAAAGTCAGCCTGCTGCGGCACCGGCGCAAACCCTACGTCACGCTTTACAGCATCGGCGAGCACATGGACTACCACCACGGCTATATGGTGCCCTCCACTGGTTACTTGAAGTGGTTGGCCCTGAACCCGGCCGATAGCGGCTTCACCCTGCGCTACCCGCGCCGGCGCGCCCCCACCACCATCGCGCCCATCGAAGACTATCCCAAACTGATGGCTACTTTCCACCAGTACGGGCAATGGCTGGAACGTCTGGGGATTGACAACGTGGGGGCCTTGAACGATGCCATCGAAGGCGGGCGCAGCCGCGAAATCATCCTCGTGTCGGAGGCCCTGCACGAACAAAATATCACCGACATCGCCCGTCAGATTGCCCACCGCCGCAGGGAAGCGCGTATCGTGCTCATCTCCGGGCCTTCGTCTTCCGGCAAGACCACCTTTTCGCGGCGGCTGGCTATCCAACTGCTGGCGCTGGGCCTTTCACCCTTTGCCCTCGAACTCGACAGTTATTTCGTTGACCGCGAGAAAACGCCGCTCGACGAAAAGGGCCAGTTCAACTTCGAGGCGCTGGAAGCCCTCGATCTCAACCAGCTTGGCGGCCACCTGACCCGTCTCATCGCCGGGGAGACGGTGACCCTGCCGCGCTACGACTTCAAGGTGGGCCGACAGGTGACCGGGGATGCGGTGCAACTGACCCCCGACCAGATCATCATCCTGGAGGGCATCCACGGGCTGGACCCCCGCCTGCTCCCCGGATCCTTGTCTGGGCGCGCTTTCCGCATCTATGGCGCAGCGCTGACGCAGCTCAACCTCGACCGCCACAACCGCGTCTCCACCGCCGACACGCGTCTCATCCGGCGCATCGTGCGGGACGCACGCGAGCGCGGCTATACCGCTCAACAGACGATTTCCCGCTGGGAATCGGTGCGGCGCGGCGAGGAGCTGTATATCTTCCCCTACCAGGAAAATGCCGACGTCATGTTCAACTCGGCCCTGGTCTATGAAATGTCGGCCCTCCAACCGCTGGCCGAGCCGCTCCTGCGCCAGGTGCCGCGCGGCACACCCGAATTCATCGAGGCCAAACGCCTGCTGGCGTTTCTTGAGTGGTTCCTACCCGTGGATACGGATTTGATCCCGGATAACTCGATCTTGCGCGAGTTCATTGGGGGCTCGATCTTGCAAGATTTCAAGATCTGGAAAGCGTAAGTTTTGGATAGGGGCGACCAGCCGGTCGCCCCTACGCGAGGTGACATGAATTTCATCGAAGTCTTTCTCATCGCCCTCAGCATGGCCATGGACGCCTTCGCCGTCTGTCTCGGCGCGGGGGCGCAGGAGCAGACCTCCGGTCCGCGGCCGACCTTCCGGCTGGCATTCCACTTCGGACTGTTCCAGTTCCTGATGCCGGTGCTCGGCTGGTTTGCCGGTGTGACGATTGAGCGCACCATCGCCGCCTATGACCATTGGATCGCCTTTGGCTTGCTGGCCTTCGTGGGCGGGCGCATGGTCTGGTCCGGTTTCCATTCGGAGGAAGAAGATAAGAAAAACGACCCGTCCCGCGGCTGGACGCTGGTACTGCTCTCGATTGCGGTCAGCATTGACGCGCTGGCCGTCGGCCTCAGCCTGGGAATTATCGGCGTGATCATCTGGGCTCCGGCAGTGGTCATCGGCATCGTGACCGGGCTGGTCTCCTGGTTGGGCCTGCGGTTGGGGAATACACTGGGCGAAAAGTTCGGCAAACGGATGGAGATCGTCGGGGGAATTATCCTGATTCTGCTCGGGGTCAGGATTTTGATGGCACATTTGCTGGCATAGGAAAAGCTGCATGGCTGGTTGATTCAGGGGGGATATTTTGCTATACTGATTACAGACTGATGCCTGCACAGTCCTGCGCCAGCAGGAAATAATTGACCGTAATCAGACCAGAAGTCTCTAGGTCGCTGAGCCACCCAATGGCTGATGAACAACGAGTTGGATGGTTAATGCGGAAATTCAATCTGGAGGATGAATAAGGAAATGAATTATGAGCGATTGCATATTCTGTAAAATAGTTGAAGGTAAAGCAAGGTCATGGAAAGTATATGAAAATGAAAGCGTTTATGCTTTCTTAGACAATCATCCCGTAAATGAATACCATACATTGGTTATCCCAAAAAAACATTACGAGAATATATTTGATATTCCTGAAAATAAACTGAAAGAAGTAATGGCTGTGGTAAAAATACTGGTTACGTTATTCAACAGCAAATTGGGAATTAATAATGTGCAGATCATAAACAGTTCTGGGTTTGAAGCACAACAAGACGTTTTCCATGCTCATTTCCATATCGTGCCAAGAAAAAAGGGGGACAATCAAGATATTAACTGGATAATCCATCCTGAATGGGTTGAGAAATATGATCAATTATTGGAAAAATTGAAATAATACTGGATGTCTCGTCACGAAGCATGAGGTTTATATATGGAAGAAATGACCATCTTGGAACAGCATGAGAAGATGAACTCAGGCGAATTGACTGCCCACAGCCTGGTTGAATCTTTTCTCGAGCGTATTGAAAAGCTTAACCATCAAGGACCAGCCATTAATGCCGTTATTGAACTCAATCCTGATGCACTTGCCATTGCCGGGGCCCTCGACAAGGAACGCAAGGCAGGCAGGAGGCGCGGGCCATTGCACGGAATTCCGATTCTTATCAAAGATAATATTGATACCCACGACCACATGCAAACTACCTCGGGTTCGCTGGCGTTGGAAGGCTCAATTGCGCTGCGCAACGCTTTCATCGTGAAACGTCTCCGAGCGGCGGGAGCAGTGATCCTTGGCAAGACAAACTTAAGCGAGTGGGCGAATTTTCGCGGCAAGCCTTCGGTGAGCGGCTGGTCCAGCCGGGGCGGGCTCACCCGAAATCCTTATGCTCTTGATCGTTCCGCATGTGGCTCGTCGACGGGTTCGGCCGTAGCCGTGGCGGCGAACCTGTGCGCCGCGGCGATTGGCACGGAAACGGATGGGTCGATTATCTGCCCCTCACAGACCAATGGCATCGTCGGGATCAAGCCCACCTTGGGACTGGTCAGTCGAAGCGGAATTATTCCGATTGCGCACAGCCAGGATTCTGCCGGGCCAATGGCGCGCACCGTCTCCGATGCAACGATTCTCCTCGGTGTACTGACGGGCATCGACGACCGTGATCCCATCACCCGGTTCAGTAAGAAGCGCGCCCTGAAGGATTACACTCCGTTCCTCGATCAGAATGGTCTGCAGGGTGCGCGGATTGGCGTGGCGCGCGGCATGGCTGGGTCGGACCCGCGCATTCTCAAGATCTTCGAAGCCTGCCTTGATGTGATGAAGCAGATGGGGGCCGTCGTCGTTGACCCGGTCGTAGTGCCGAACTTCAATAAGTTTGGTAAGACTGAATTGGAAGTGCTGCATTTTGAGTTCAAAGCGGATTTGAATAAGTATCTCGCCTCACTTGGTCCGAAGGCCCGAGTGCGGACGCTGGAAGATGTGATCAAGTTCAATCAAGAGACCAGGACGCGGGTGATGCCGTACTTCGGACAGGAGCATATGACCATCGCGCAGGAGAAAGGACCGCTGACCAGTAAGACGTATCGGGAGGCTCTGTCGAAGAACCACCGCCTGACCCGCCAGGAAGGCATTGACATTCCGTTGAGGAAGCATCGCCTGGATGCGATTGTCGTGCCTACGGGCGGGCCGGCGTGGATGATTGATTTGGTGAACGGCGATTCTGACAATTGGGACATGGTAAGCACATCTCCGGCCGCGGTTGCCGGGTATCCGCATATCACCGTGCCCGCGGGTTATATCTTTGGATTGCCTGTGGGTATTTCATTCTTTTCGAAAGCATGGCAGGAACCGACGCTCATAAAATTGGCTTACGCCTTCGAGCAAGCAACGAACGTACGTAAGCCACCGCAGTTCCTGGCTCATGCCGATCTGGACCGGCGGGACCCAGGCTAATATAATGATTATCAGTAGACGGCAATTCTTTGCATTTTAGATTGAGTAATACATAATTGTACATTTTTTATGGCAATTTCCGTCCATAAGCGGTTATATTGAGAACGTCAACCGAGTACATAGCTAGGTCTTCAAAAGATAAGGAGAAATCAGGATATGAAAGAATTAGCTTCAAACAAGGAATGGAAAAAGTGGGGCGAAATTGATCCCCTATTCGGTGTGGCATCATGGCAAAACAAACAGAGGGATGGTTCTAACCCATGGACAGACCAAGAATTTTATCAACTTGGCGATTCGGATTGGAAGGATTTTTCAAGGCATTGGGAGATGTACGGCGTTAGCAGGGAGAGCTGCTTGGAAATTGGCTGTGGGGCAGGGCGAATTACGATGCAGCTTGCTTCATACTTCAATCAAGTGCATGCCATTGATGTATCAGAAAAGATGATTGAGTATGCCAAAAAGCACATTTCGATTTCGTCCGTTGCTTTTCATCTCTCCAACGGCATGAACATTCCTATAGCCGACCAATCCGTTTTTTCGGTGTTCTCGACCCATGTGTTTCAACATTTCGATTCTTTGTCAGTTGCAGATAAGTATTTTGCAGAGATCGCTAGAACAATGAAAACGAATGGAACGCTCATGATACATTTGCCAATTTATAGATGGCCATCAAAGTCAAGGATTCTTACAATGATTTACGCAGCCCAGAAGACTATAGGAGACATACGAGCAAGAGGAAAACGGCTGCTTATGCATTATGGCATGGCTAAACCATTGATGCGATGGCTTAATTATCCCATAGAGTATTTTTATGAAGTGTTGCCAAAATACGGATTTGATGACGTTGAGCTGGCTGTCTTTGTTACAAAAAGCAATAACGATCCTCACTCATTTATATTTGCCAGAAAGAAGACCTAAAAAACCGCTGCACCTGACCGCTATTCCGCTACGCTCCATAGCGGCAAATGAGCTTTATCGTTAAGAATCGCTATCCATGAGTATATCAATGCGATAAGGAATCTGACGCATTGCGTCCATTGCACTAACGGCGGCTGAACAAAGAGTTAGACCAAACCTAACGCCCTACGGACTTCTCCGAAGGGCGTTGTGACTTTTTACCACTGTGCTTCGCAAAGTTGTACCTACAAAATCATTCCGATCACTGCCCCCACCAGCGCACATCCGAGGTTGACCATATCATTATTCAGCCAACTCCAGCCCCGGATTTGGACGGTTTGCGTGCCGCAGGTGTGGAGGGGATGTTTCTCGGTCTCCTTGTCGCATTGTGGGCAGCGATAAATTGCCTGGACAGTGGCGCCCAGGAGTGAGTCAAACAGTGAGCCGAGCAGACCGGCGATGAGGATGATTTCCAGATTGGCCCAAACATGACCAGCCGGTCCCAGCATGGCGCCCAGGATGGCAATGAATGCCGCACCGCCGGCAGCCTCCAACGTCCCGTAGAGGGAGATGGCGCCAGAAGAACCGCGTTCGACCGGTTTCCATGAGGTAATCAGGCGCGGCAGGGACGGGCTGAGAACGCCCAGTTCGGTGGCCCAGGTGTCGGCGTTAACCGCCGCCAGCGAAGCGGCGAACGCCACCCAGGTCCAGTGGGCGGCGGGGAAGAAGAAGTGCAGACCGGCAAAAAAGGAGGCGATCGCGCCGTTGGCGAGAACCTGTCCGATATCGCGGGTTCCGCCCTTGTCAAATTCTTCGTTCAGGGAGGCTTTCTTTTTTTCGAACAGGTGTGTCAGGGCGCTGGAGGAAACAAAGAAGGCCATCAGGAGCACGGCCCACTTCCAGCCGCCCAGGCCGAAGATGATGGTCCCTTCCAGGAAAGCGCCCCACGCCCCGGACTTGCTCAGGCTGTGGGCATGGTAGGCGGCAAAGGCAATCAAGGCAGCAAAGAGGAAACCGAGCAAAAGTTGAAGAAGCATGATATCACCAGGATAGATGGGTGGAGGTGTTCCACCCGTCAGGATTATACCGGTGTGATAACGATAAACATCACCGCGACAAGGAACAGCAATGTAGAAAACACGCCACTGGCCCAGACGATGTATGCCAGCGGACGATGGTCGAGGCGGCGGTAGAAAGTCAACCCCGACACCCAGCCGGTGAGGTAGGAAAAGAGGCTGACAACCGGCAGCAGGATCAAGCCTGCGCCCGGGACCGGTCCCGCCGGTGCGCCGGAAGGCAGGAAGCCAAGCGGGATGCGTCCCAACGAGGGGATAATCAAAGTTACCCAGGCCAGCAAGCCAATATTCAGGAACAGCCCGGCCAGCCAGAGATAGCGCACCAGCATACTATCCCAGGCCTGCATTACGACAAAGCCTGGATACACCGACTGCGGCTTAGCGGGGGAGAGACTGCCCATTTCGATGGCACGTTGGATATTTTGCATGAAACCGATCGTATCCTGCGGAGAAATAACAAACACGCGCTTGGACGTGGCAACCAGCAGCAGGGCTTTGGCATCCGAGGCAAGGAATTCAACCGGTCCGAGGTCCGGGTGACGGCGGATGCCCATGATCGCCCCCGGCAGGCGAACGAAGGGCAATGCCAGCGGCGAGGCCAGGGATTCCATCGGGCGTACCCACTCCACCTCCGAGACCGGGATCTGCTCCACGCGCAGGCCCCAGGTGAGAGTCAGTTTTTCACGGTCAAGACTGTAATTGGCGCGGTTCAGGGAATACAGCCAATAGGACAGGAAAGGAAGGGGAAAGAAGGCGAACGCCGCCACCAGAATGTAAATTGTAAAACGCAAACCGATTGGTTCTTGCGAGGCAAGCACAGCAAACAGCGCAGTCAGGACGGTCGCCACGATAACCAGTGTGACCTGCAATGTCAGTCCACGACGGAGAGGCGGAAAATCTGTCATGGGTTACTTCGATTTACCCAGTTCTGCGTGGATGACCCGGCAGACAAACTCGACCTGCTCTTCGTTCATCACGGCGGAGTACGGCACGGCCTGACGCTCGGTATCGGTCAGATCGGGTCTTGACATGGCGATTTTGGGAACGTTTTTATTGTTCAAGGGAAGTTATGCTTTGGCAGGCTGAGTTTGTTCCGGGGCGGCGGGTGTCTCGGCGGGAGCATCCAAGCCGAGGTCCACGGCATCTTCCATACGGATCTGTCCGCGCAGGAAGGCGCCTTCCTCGGTAGCGAAAGCGGTCGTGATGATGTCGCCCCAGACGCGCCCACTGGCGCGGATTTCAACCTTCTGGGCGGTGATGTTGCCTTTGACCGCCCCGGCCACAATGACATTAGCCGCCCGGACGTTTTCGCAGGTCACTTTTCCGGTCTCGCCGACGACGAGCAGACCCTTCAAAGCGATTTGCCCTTCAAAGGTACCCTCCACGCGCACGCCGCCGGAGCCAACAATGCTACCCTGCCAGATGATGCCCGCGCCGAGCACAGAAGTGATGCGTTCCACAGTCTGCACGGTGGGGGACGGAGTTGATTGGTTATTGCGTTTGAACATAGTTTTTCACCAGAGAGAATCTTATTTTATCATCTTCGCCGCATTTGGAAGCGCCAGGGCACGGATTTCCACGGCTCAGGGACGGTATCCAACCCCACGCGTGGGCTGGTGATTATATCACTGCCTGCGACAGGGGTTCCCGCTTCGATCCATAGACCTGAGTCCGGGTCGCACAAACTGACGCCATTCAAGGCCGAATCAATGCCGAGCGCCTGGGTCAACTTGGCGGGACCAGTGGTGTCGCGTCCCTGGCGGCGGGCGGAGATGATGTCTGCGCCTTCAACCACCTCCATTGCCCGGATCAGCACCGCGGCGGGAAAGCCTTCCCGTTCCGTAACCGCGTTCAGCATCCAGTGCATGCCATAAGTGAAGTAGACGTAGGCATGCCCCGGCGAGCTGTACATGACCGCGTTTCGCTTCGTCTTTCCGGACTTGGCGTGACAGCCCAGGTCCTCTTCGCCAACATAAGCCTCGGCCTCGGTGATGATGCCAGCGAGGCGCATACCATCCAGAATCCTCACCAGCCGCGCGCCGAGCAGTTCGCGGGCGACGATCAGCGTGGGGCGAGCATAAAAAGTTTGGGAAAGGATTTTCACCACAGAGCAACTGTGTTGAAACACATGCCGGCTATTGCGTGCCGTTCTTGGTCAACTCTTTCGTTCCCTTGAAGCGCGCGTCCCTTTTCAGCAACAACCGCAGGCCTTTTTCAAGAGAGATGGACGGTTTGTAATTCAATTTCTGGGCAGCCAGTGACAGGTCCGCACAAAGACGCGAAACGCCGCCGGGGGTCTGGGCACTGTAGACAATGTTCGTCTGGCTGCCGGTGACTTTCAGTACCAGATCCGCCAGGGAACGGATGCTCGTCTCCGCCCCAGAACCGATGTTGATCACATGCCCGTTGACATTTGGAGCAGTCGCGGCAGCGACCATGGCCGAGACCACATCGTCCACGTAGACATAATCACGGGTCTGGTTGCCGTCCCCATTGACGACCAGCGTCCCATTGCGCACAGCCTGGCGCAGGAAATAAGGCACGACCGGCGGGTTGGAGGCCGGCAGGTGCTGGCCGGGACCATAAGCATTGAAGATGCGCAGGCAGACGGTCTCAATTCCCCACAGTTCTCCAATGGTGCGAACATAATATTCCGCCGCCAGTTTCGA
>JADGQD010000002.1 GCA_017882065.1 Anaerolineales bacterium
AACGAACTCAAGAAACCCATCCAGGAGGCCGTCGCAGCCTGCGGATGGACGTACAAAGGCGTGGCCTTCGGAAAACTGTAGAGCTCGCGATAAAACATTTCGGGGAGCAGCGTACAAACTGCTCCCCGAAATGTTTTACCCTTCTCCCGTCTCGTACCGGACCCTATTCCTGCCGGCGGATCTCCGGTAAGAATATCCAGGTTACCACAACAAAGATCAGTAAAATCCCTGCGCTGAGCATGACCGTCACCGGCGAACCCAGTTTCTGGGCAACGCCACCCGCCAGCAACGCGCCGATCGGGATCAAGCCATTGAACACCAAGGCATAGACCCCCATCACCCGGCCGCGCAAATTGTCCGGCACCCGGGACTGGATTAGGGCATTGCTGTTGTTGGTCATCATCATCATGCCCCACCCGATCACCGCCAGTATCGCCAGGGAGAGCGGCAGCCAGCGCACCCAGGCAAAGAAAAACAGCGCCGCGGGTGCGACCAAAAAACCCACCATCCACAACTTGCCACGAATCTTTTGCCTGGTCATGGATGCCAGCATGAGCGCGCTGATCAGCGCCCCAAAACCGCGGGCGGAGACCAGCAAACCATTGGTGACCTCGTTCCCGTGGAGAACATCCGTGGCCCAGGCAGGCAGCAGATTCATTAGCCCAAAACCGAACATGGCCACCAGGCCCACTGATCCGGTCAGGCTGAGGACCAGGCGGTTGGTAAAAACATAACGCAACCCTTCGACGATCTCCGCCACGGCATTCGATCGGCGTGACGGCTGCACATCCATTTTAATGCGCATGAGCAACAGTGCCACGATCACTGCGATGAAGGAGACACCGTTCAGGATGAAACACCAGGCCGGTCCAAAGGCGGCATAGGTCAGGCCCGCCACCGATGGGCCAACCACGGTGGCGATGTTGAACATGGTTGAGTTCAGGGCGATGGCGTTGGTCATTTCCTCACGAGGAACCAATTCCATCACAAAGGAGACGCGCGCCGGGGCGTCAAAGGCGTTGGCCACCCCCAGCAGGAACGCCAAGATGAGGACGTGCCAGGGTCTGACAATATTGGCAAATGTCAATCCGCCCAGGATGAATGCCAGTGCCAACATCGAGGTTTGCGTGATGACCATCAGGTTCCGGCGTGAGATGCGGTCGGCGACCACGCCGCCAAAGAGAGTGAAAAGCCAGGTCGCCACCCCGCCTACGAACGCCACCAACCCGAGATAGGCTGTGGACCGGGTAAGCTGGTAGACCAGGTATCCTTGGGCAGTGCTTTGCATCCAGGTGCCCATCAGCGACACGACCTGGCCAAAAAACCACAGCCGGTAGTTGTAATGTTTCAGGGACGCAAAAGTTTCCTGCAGGCGCAGGGGAACTTTCCCATTCTGTGTATTCTCGCCACCGATCAATAGACACCTCAATACAATAAACTCGCCGGGAGGGCCGGCAAGGGTGAATTATACGCTTTTTGTCTTAAAACCGAATAAGCAGAGAATTATCTCTGCTCATTCTTCCGCAACAAATGCCGAACGTATTTAGCACTCGCTATACCCGCAGGTATAACACTTGCGGCAGCCTTCTTCATTCACCATGGTAGCCTCGCCACACTCCGGGCACAGGTCACCCATCTTCACGACAGAGACGGCGGGTTCACCCTGGGTGAAATTCCCGTTGCCATTGGCAGGCTGGGGGTCAGCTTGCGCATCAGATTCCGTTACCTGATGCGTTTTCCGGCCGTTCAAATACTCGTCCAGAACCTGCCCCACCCCGTCTGGCAGGGAACGCACCCGGTTCGGGCCAAAGCCCAGCGAGCGCCCGCCGCCAATGCCGGAGAGCTGGCGCACCACCTCGGACAGGCGTTCACGCGGGGCGATGGGCGAGGCCAGCCGCAGGATGTACGAGATGAGCCGCCCGATGGCTTCCGAGACGGCGGCGGTCTCCGACCCGGCCTTAGCTGTGTTAATGAAGACTTCAAACGGCTGCTTGCCGCCGTTCTCGTTGACGGTGATGAAGGCTTTTCCGAGCGGTGTCTCGACCCGGAAGGTGTTACCGGGGAGTAAGCGCGGGCGCGGCTTTTTGGACTCGTGCCAGGCGGCAAGTTGGGTGGCGATCTCCGTCTCCGAGACGGGTTTCCCGCCACCGTTGTTGCCAAAGGGCAGGACGACGATCCCGGTAGGGACAGGGGGAGCCTGCTTTTTCTGCGCGGTTGCCTTGGTCTCCAGCACCACCTTCTCGCGCGAGCCGGTCACGTAAACCGTGATGCCCTTGCATCCCAGTTCCCAGGCCAGCAGGTAGGCCTCGGCCACGTCTTCCTGGCTGGCGTCTTCGGGAAAATTGATCGTCTTGGAGAGGGAATTGTCCACGAACGCCTGGAGGGCGGCCTGCATGTGGACGTGATCTTCTGCGGGGATGTCTCCCGCCACCACAAACACGTTCCGCAGCGTTTCCGGGACTTCGGGGATATCCTGGCATGTGCCATGCTGCATCACACGCTCGATAATTTCCTGGCGCGCTTCCCCGGTGATCCCGGCCTTTTCCAAGGCCAAGTCGAAGCGCGGGCTGGCATAGGTCAATTGCAGGTCCTTGCCGTTGTCGTTAACGTGACGCACGTACGCCAGGGCGAAGACCGGCTCGCAACCGTAGCCTTCGCATCCGGCCACCGTGGCAATCGTTCCGGTGGGGGCCACGGTGGTTTGGGCGGCATTGCGGATGCCAAATTTTTGGATTCCTTCAAGGATTCCATCCCAATCCAGCGCTGGCCGGCCCCACTCACCGGTGTACGGCGTCAGTGGCCGGGGTGGCTGCCATTGCTTACTCTCAAAATCGTAGATGCTGCCCTTGATGGAGGGAAA
This sequence comes from Anaerolineales bacterium, assembly GCA_017882065.1. GTDB lineage: Bacteria > Chloroflexota > Anaerolineae > Anaerolineales > Villigracilaceae > UBA877. Next base: position 2,861 of record JADGQD010000002.1, read on the forward strand.
TGCCCCGCGCTCGCGCGCCAGGACTACGCTGGTCCGCACGGCATGGTAACGGACGAACTCCATCACCTGCGCCCCGAACCCCTGTCCCTCTGGTGAGCCATAGCGCACACCCACATGGTACATTACGTCTGCCAGGCCCATGATACCCAGTCCGATGCGGCGCGCCCGATGCGCGGCCTCTTTCAGTTGCGGCACTGCCGGGACGTAGGCGTTGGCGTCCACCACATCATCCAGAAAGCGGGTGGCGGATTCGACGCTGCGGCGCAGGCCGTCCCAATCCACCTGTCCATCCGCTCCACAGTGTTCGGCCAGGTTGACCGAACCCAGACAGCAATTCTCATAAGGTCCGAGCCATTGTTCGCCACATGGATTGGTTGCCTCGAGCGGATACAGGTGCGGGACCGGGTTACTACGGTTGGCCGCATCCAGGAATAATAGCCCCGGCTCTCCGTTATGGTGTGCCTGGTTGACGATTTTGGCGAAAAGCTCGCCTGCCCGCACCGTCTTATAGGTGCGCAGCGGGATACCCTTCGCCCGGGCCTGTTCCGGCGTACCGCTGAAACCGCGGTATTCCGGCGCGGTCACATCCGGGAAAACCAGATCCCAGTCGGCGTCATCCTTCACCGCCTGCATGAACGCGTCGGTGATGCCGACCGATATATTGAAGTTGGTGATCTGGTTCTCATTGGTTTTGCAGTTGACGAACTCTTCGATATCCGGATGGTCCACACGCAGGACGCCCATGTTGGCGCCCCTACGGCTTCCGCCTTGAGCTATCTCCCCAAAGGCATGATCATAGACCCGCAGGAACCCCACCGGACCGGTGGCTTGTCCTGCCGACGATTTGACGAGTGCTCCCTTGGGCCGCAACCGCGAGAACGAGAAGCCGTTCCCTCCGCCAGTCTGCTGGATGAGCGCCGCGTCCCGCAGGGATTGGAAGATGCCCGCCGGGTCGCGGCCCATATCGTCGGTGATCGGCAGGACGAAGCACGCGGCAAGTTGTCCCAGGGGCGTACCCGCGCCGGTAAAAGTGGGAGAATTGGGGAAAAATTTCCTGGAGATCAATAAAACATAAAACTCGCGGGCGCGGACCATCACGTCGCCGCCGTAGGATTCCTCGGCTTTGGCAATGTGATATGCGACCCGCCAGAACATCTCCTCGATGGTCTCCGCCGGATTCCCGTCATCGCCTCGGCGGACGTAACGGCGGACCAGCACCTGGCGGGCGTTCTCGGTCAATTCCACACCAGGGAGATCGGTGGGAACCGGCGGGGTAGACAATGTTTTCTTTTTCGAGACGAGTGTCGTCGCAGCCATGCTGGGTTTCTCCATATGCAGTTAAGATTCTTTCATGCCGATAAAAGTAGAGGCGCAAGAAAAGCTACAAACACGCACCGATATTCCGCCCCAGATACGGGAACCATCGGTGCACGATAAAATTTATGATTCTAACAAAAGGCGATCAATCTCGTTGCGCAGGGCGTGCAAATCGTCCAACCGCAAATAAACAATTGCATAGCGGATATAAGCAATCTGGTCCAGCTCCTTCAATCCCTTAATGACCAGATCGCCAACCACGCGTGACGAAATTTCGGATTTACCCTGGTGCTGAAGTGCCGCTTCAACTTGTCCCAACAGCCGTTCGATATCCGCCGCAGAGACCGGACGTTTGGCGCAGGCGATACGGATGCCGCGTTCCAATTTCCCCCGATCGAACTCCTCGCGCGTCCCATCCTGCTTGACGATCAAAGGCGTTGCCAGGATCGGGCGTTCATAACTGCTGAATCTTTGTCCACATTTCAGGCATTCCCGCCGGCGGCGGATGCCCCCGTGACTGTCGTGGGTGGTATCAATTACTTTTGAGTCGTCGTGCTGGCAGTATGGGCATCGCATGACCATCACTCCGTGAAAATTAGAACAAATGTAGCCGCCATATTTGGTGGTTTGGTAAATAAAATCCCCTGTATATGGGGCTAAATTTGTCAATATTCTAACATAATTGCCAGACCTAAACAAGAGTACAAACGGGTGATTTACCTTAATATATAGCCATTTATCTACAAACCGTGGGATATTTAGGCGGCTTGCGCGATGCGATCGAAGCCGGCGCAAATGTGATCTGCAAGAGCGAAACGATTGCTCCCAACGCGGGTGGTTTCACCAAAGTTGACCTACAGGTTGAGATACATCTCCCTGGTAAAGCGCCTAACCAAATTTCCACTTGCTGTTCGGTAGAGCTGGATTCGCAGGACCAAGTATTATCCGGCATGAGTGTGCCAGTTAAAGTGGATCCAAAAAAGCTACAGCGTATTTTTCTAAATGTCCCCTGGGCAAAGCCCTGGATTTTTGGGAACTAATTTATGTCAATCGTCAAATTCCAACCCCAGCCAGGCGAGAGCATTCTCTATCGTAACATCCCCAACCGAAAATGGTATCTGATCGCCTGGAAAATCGGCAGTGGTATTGTGGGCATCACCATTCTGACCTTCATAATATTTTCAATGCTCGCAGGTCCAACAGAGGCTGCTTTCATTTCCTTCCTGCCAGCCTGGGCAGCCAGCCTGCTGACCAAATCCCTATATCCTCCCGTAGCATTGCAGAGGAGTATACTGTTCCCAGATGGGCAGGGAAGCGTTTTTAGAAGCAGCCGAGCCTTACGTTAGCAAAATGTGGCCCCTGGTGACACGGATGTATGTATGGGGCCTATTAAGAAACCGGGCATACGGTTTGCGGTGATCGGGATGTCCACCTTTCTGTGGTATGAAATGTAATCTGCGAGGAATCGGCGGCCTTCAAAAAATATTGAAATATTTTCATTAAATTTGACATAAGTGTCAATTCGGCCTATAATGCTTTCATATCATTTGGTTTGGATGCAAATGACCAATACTTCCAGAAAACGAAGTAATCGAAAAGCAGATCTGGTGCGTTTGTTGCAGGCGGATGATGCAAGGTTAATTGACGACTTGGCAGCTTCCACCGCGGTTAGCAGTTCCACTTTACGGCGCGAACTGCGCGACTTGGTCGCGGATGGGGTCGTACGGATCAATGTGGGTCGGGTTTCATTGGCCACTCCATTCAAGGAATATCCATTTGTCATCCGCACGGTGTTCAACACGGAAGAAAAAATCCGGATCGCACGTGCGGCCCTGGATCTGGTCCAAAACGGCGACACCATCTTTCTCGCCGGAGGCACGACGACGCTGGAGTTCGCCAAACTGCTGCCGGGTCGCCGCAGGTTGACCGTTATCACGAATGTGTTGCGGGTGGTGAATACACTGGTCGATAAAGCCGGCATCGAATTGATTGTTTTGGGGGGCGCAGTCCGACCCGGCGAGCATACTTTACACGGTCATCTTACTGAATGGGGCGTGAATCAATTTCGAGCCGATAAGTTTATATACGGCATTGAAGCGATCAGTCTGCAGCATGGCCTGACACATAGTCAATTGCTGGAGGTAAACACTGACCGGGCCCTTGCCGATGCATCCACCCAGGTGATCGTCCTGGCCGACCATACCAAGTTCGGTAAGGTCGCGCCGGTAATGGTCCTGCCCATTGAGAAGGTAAATATTCTGGTGACCGGCCGTGAACTGCCAGACAGCGAAGCGGAAGGGTTGCGCGCCAAAAACATACGCGTCATTCTTGCTTAAGGATGGCTGGATATTCTTGACGAAAAGGAGGTGCCCTGCGAATAGTACCAAGCTGGATCAAATTACCAAACCGTTATAGTGAATAGAAACCAATAATCTCCAAGGAGGATGTTTCATGAGTGCTAAAAGTTTTCGCGTTATAAGTATCGCCGTCATTCTGGTGATGTTGTTCACCGCTTGTGGCAAGACTACCCCAGCTACCGGCTCAACCAAAGAGAAGGTCAATCTGACCTTCTGGTACTGGGCTGAGTCGGACGCACCCGGCGCGGATGCCTGGATGACCGAGTCGGTGGAAGCCTACAAGCAGGTCAATCCCAACGTCACGATCAATGTCGTTCCGCAGTCGACGGATACCCTGATCAGCGCCTTCCAGTCGGCTGTAACGGCCAAGAGCGGGCCTGACATCGCCTCTCAGTGGGCCACCGGCCCGGTTCTGGGCTTTGTCTGGCAGGACGCCCTTGTCCCGATCAGCGATTATGTTTCCGCCGATGAAATAAAGAACTGGCTGAACACTAATGAGAACACGTACAACGGGAAAGTCTGGGGCGCCTCGATGTACCTGATCGGCATCGAGATCATGTATAACAAGGCCATGTTCGCCCAGGCCGGGGTGACCCCGCCCGCCAGCGGACGCTGGACGTGGGACGAGTTCATCACCGCTTGCGAAAAACTCAAAACCGCCGGCATCACTCCTTTCATCGCGGGTGACAAGGACGGCTACGGCGGCGCCTGGTGGTTCGCCCATGTCGGCATGCAGGGTCTCGACTCGACCGACGACCTGCGCCAGGCCATCATCGGGAACAAGGACTTCACCGACCCGCATTATACCGGTTGGTACAGCTCTTTGGACGAGATGGTCAAGAAAGGCTATTTCAATGAGGATGTGATGTCGCTCGACCTCTCCCAGGGCGCACAGGCCTTCTCGCAAGGCCAGGGCGCCATGTCCTGGGGAACCGACGGTATGATCAAGCAGGCCCTGACTGACCTGGGCGCGGACAAGGTCGGCGTGATGCGCACTCCCCAGTTGGGAGCCGGCAAGCTGGCTGACACCGGCAATGCGACCCAGTCGATCACCTTCTTCCTCACCAAGTGGAGCGCGCATCCGCAGGAAGCCGCAGATTTCCTCGTCTACCTGCACACTGCCGACCGGCTCACCTCCTGGTACCAGCATACGGGAGTCATCGCCGCCGATGCGCGCTTCGACCGCAACCTGGTCACCGACCCCGTGCTCAAGCAGATGGTGGAGTGGGAAACGACCGGTCCGCAGATCTGGCTGGAGAACTTCCTGCCCGGTCAGCTTGACAGCGATGCCGACCTGACCGCCGGCCAGATGATCTTCTCCCAGAGCGGGACTCCCGCCGATGCGGCTGCACTGTGGCAGCGTTCCGCCGAAACCTGGCGTAACCAGCATCCGGACGAATTGACCAATTGGAAGAACTGGCAGCAATAAAGCTCTAGAACCCCGGCTCTCCCGAGCTAACTCGGGAGAGCCTGTATTTCCCAAGGATGGGCCGTACATGCTTGAAAAAAAGCTGTCGACTGGAACTGGAATTACTTTCCGCAAGATCGAACCGTATCTTTATCTTGCCCCCGCTACGATTCTGGTCGTTCTTGTTTTTCTTTATCCGATCGTTGATATCATCCGCACTAGCCTGCTGCAAAATAACCCCGACGGGATCAAAACGTTCGGCTTTACCAACTACCGATTGGTTTTCGAAGACCCGGTCTTCTGGCAGGCCCTCGGCAACAACGGCAAGCTGTTGTTGAGCGTACCGATCCTGACCGTACTCTCCTTGCTGATCGCGATCCTGTTGTTTGAGCATGTACGCGGCTGGCTCGTCTACCGCGGCATTATTTTCATGCCCTATGTCCTAGCCGTCCCAGTAGTCGGCGTGACGTTTGGGTACCTGCTCGGCCTGAACGGGATCTTCAATACCTTATTAAGGAGCGCAGGGCTGGCGTTCCTGGCCCAAAACTGGCTCGGAAGCGTCAAATGGGTCCTGCCGTCCATCAGCGTCGTGATCATTTACCGCGAGATGGGTTTTGGTGTTGTCCTGTTCCTGGCGCGCTTGATGTCCCTGGAAAAGGAGATCCTGGAGGCGGCAGCGATCGACGGGGCCAACTTCTGGCAAAAACATTTCTACGTGACCCTGCCGCAACTTTCAGGGGTGATCGAATTCTTTGTCGTCGTGGAGTTGATCACCATGTTGTCCTGGGTGTTTGCTTATGTATTTGTGATGACCGGCGGGGGACCGGGATTTGCATCGACGGTCATGGAATTCTACATCTGGAAGCACGCCTTCGCCTTCCGATCGCCGGGCATAGCCTCCGCCCTGGCTGTCGTTCTCTTGATGGTAACCACGCTGCTGATCGTTTTGCAGTTGCGCCTACGCCGCCGTTCCCTGGAGGAGGGCGCATGAAAACACCCAAGAGTCTTCGGCGCATAAGAACCTTGCTGGCTTCAATCCCCAACCAGATCGTCCTGATTCTCTTCAGCATTCTGTCTATCTACCCTGTTTATTACATGGCCGTCACCGCCTTTAAAACGCGCCCGGACTGGCTGCATAACCAGTTCGGGCTGCCCAACCCGTTCACGTTCCAGAATATTACCGACGCCCTCATCAAGGGAGAAATCCCGTTATGGTTTGGGAACAGCCTCATCGTCACGGTCGCCAGTCTGGTTGTCACGACGGTCGTATCGGCGCTCGCAGCATACGCCATCGCCCGTTTCCGTTTCCCCGGCCGGGCGTTCTACTTCAACATGATGATCGCACTGATGGTTATCCCCCCTGCGGTCTTGATCCTGCCGCTCTTTGTGCTGATGGTGAACATCAACCTGATCAACAAGCTCCCCTCCGTGATCATCATCTACAGCGGTCTGCTGATCCCGTTTTCGGTCTACCTGTTGGTCAGTTTCTTTCGCAGCCTGCCACCCGAGCTGTTCGACGCGGCTTCAATCGACGGCTGCAACAACCTGGATATGTTCTGGCGCATTTCCCTGCCGTTGTCCACTCCTGCATTGGTTACTCTCATTGTTGTCAATGCGCTGTTCGTTTGGAATGAACTGTTGATTGCCCTTGTGTTCCTGCAGGACCAAAGCCAAAAGACCCTTATGCCCGGTCTCACTCTGTTCAAGGGGCACTTCACCGTCAACGAGCCGCTGATCATGGCCGGCACGTTGATTGCCACAATCCCGATGATCCTACTCTATCTCTTCGGCCAGAGGCTGTTTGTTGAAGGCCTTGTCGCCGGAGCCGTTAAATGATTTAAGCAAGCCCATAGGACTATCAAGGAATCATCCCCATCGGGGTCATCCCGGTGTATCCGCCGAACTGGTTGACCTGGTTGCAGGCCGTCTCGACCAGCACGGAAGTACTGGCGCGGGCGGAACGGTACAGGCCTGCCCGCAGAACGAAGGGGTGGCTCGAACAGATGGAATTGATCCCGCGGCTTTGGCCGCGTTTTTGAGCACAGACGATTTTGTCCAGGGACTTAATCGACATAAGGCAGCGCCTCCTCCAGGGTCGCCTGACCAGTCGTGCCGCCGGCGGAGCGGGTCGAAAGGGATCCGCAGGCGGCGGCCAGGCGCAGGCCGCGCTCCAGGTTCCAGCCATTCAGCCAGGCGTACAGGAACCCGCCATCGAACGAATCCCCCGCGCCGACGGTGTCCACGACCTCCATTTTGATGGCTTCTGCGCTGGCGGTCTCGGCACCCCGCGCGGCGACGGCACCTCTTTCGCCGAGCTTGACGGCAACCGTGGGGCATTTCCGGGCGAGGGCGGCGAGGGCTTGCTCGACGGTTACGGCACCGGTCAGCCCCAGGGCTTCCTTCTCGTTGGGCAGGAAGACGTCCACCAGGGATAGCAGCTCGTCGAACCCGCGCCACTCGCCGGAGGGGTCGAAGTTCGGGTCCAGGGAGACCGTCAGGCCCAGAGCTCGGGCGCGGCGGAAAAGGTCAGGCAGGCCGGGCTGCAGGGCCGTCTGCAGGAAGTAGCTGGCGACATGAATGTGACGGGTCTTGGCGAGCAGAGTGTCCGGCACCTGATCGGCCCGCAGGGACACCATACAGCCGACCAGGGTCAGGATGGCGCGGTCGTTGCCCCGGTTGAGGTTGACCGACAGGCCGGTCTGGCCGGACTTGTCTACGATGACCGGGGAGACGTCCACCTGGCGCTTGGTCATTTCCTCGAGCATGAACTGCCCGAAGAGGTCATCGCCGCATACGCCGATGAAAGCGGTCTTCAGCTCCAGGCGGGACGTACCGCAGGAGAATATAGCGGAAGAAGAGCCGATTGACAGCGTGGCTGAATCGACCAACTGCTCCACTTGACCGAAACGCGGCACGACGTCGCCGCTCAAGATCAGGTCGGGGTTTATCTCGCCTGCGACGAGGACATCATAGGGTCTGGAGGACGGGATTTGCATGAATACTCCCACGGCTGATAGGTTTCCTACCAGTCGGAAGTTACATCAGCCGCGGAATAGAAATCGGTCCACGGTTTGCCCTGTTCAGCGCATAGGAAAAGCAGGAAAATGACGATGAACCGGCGGCGCACGACATGTCTTTGATCCTCCTACTTCGCCCAGCGCATGTTGCGGGCATACTCTGTACTGATCTTGCGCATTTCATGGTATAGCTCTGTGACGTCGCCGTCGCTCCAGGTATTGTCCACGATGCAGATCGGGACGGCGAGCGTATCGGGGGCCAGGCTTTCCATCATCAATCGGTAGCCGGACAGCATCTCTTCGGCACGCTCGCCCATGTCGAACATCGGCTCGATCACGCCCCACCCGGCGAAGACTTCCCGCAGGGCGGAGTAATCTTTCTGGCTGAAGTGGTGGGAGCAATTGAGATACTTCACCGGCCGCTGGTGGCGGGTATACATGACCTTGCAGGGGTGCGGACCACAATTGTGCAGGCCGCCGCTGCCCCACGGCGCGTACAGCCGGTCGTTGTACGGGAGGCTGAACTCCTCGAACGTCTTCGGGCCGAGGGTGGCGCTTACGTCATCGCTGCAGAAGCTGATGTACTTCTCGGGATGCCAGACCGGATCGAAATCCAAACTGCCGAAACGCCCCAGGTCGCCGCCGGCCACGGCCACCAGGGCCTGCATAACTTCCAACTGTACGTCGGTGAGCAGGTCGAGCAGATGGTGGACGGCCCGGGGATCGTCGTAGAAAGCGGTATAGAACAAGTTGGTATCGATTAGGTCTTTCATGTTGTTGAGCGGTCCGCCGATATCGACCCCGGTCAAATAGACGTCCGGCGGCAGGTTCCTGGCAAATAGGCGCATCCGGCGCAGGTTCTCCGGCATCATCCCAGTGTCCAGGCCAGGGTGCGCCAGGCGATAAACTTGGCCCAGGTCTTTAATCGGATGCTCCATCACCCCCGGCGGCTGGTTCGGATCCTCGCTCCAATGCACATGGCAGCCGAACATCGTCGCCACGGTCAGGTAGCCCTGGGTGATGCGCACCACGGGGATGTAGTCGTCGGGCAGCAGGCGCAGGGAGCGCTCGATCCAGACCAGATTGGCTGCGAGCTGGTTTTCGCCGCTCTCCAGCTCCCAGCGAATGGTGTGGTCTGCAGAGGTGGGGCCCTGTACCCAGACGAAGACGGGCAGGTGGTCGACCGACTGGTAGTCGAAGGTGCGCCGGTAGAGGTCTTTGCGGCGCTCGATCTCGTTGTGGTCGATGTTGAGAGTAATGGTCATGGCGTATCCTCACGGGTTCTGGATGAGGCTGCGGGTAAATTCCAGGCCGCCCGTACCGATGAAGGCAATTTTCGTCATATCATCTCTTTGAGATTAATCTTGAATCAGTTGCTTGACTGTTTCAGAGAGAGCCAGTGAGAATTCGGAAGAAAACGAGTGCAAAGACCGGCGTTCGATCTCCGGGTTAATCGTGTGGGGGGAGGTCACTGAGAGGGCGGCCACCAGGGTACCGAGTTCCTGCGCCAGATGGAGAGGCAGGTCTGCCACCAGGCCGGCGATCACCCCGGCCAGGAATGCGTCCCCGGCGCCGGCTGTGCTGACCATGCGGGTTGGAAAAGCGGGTACATGGCAGAGGCTCTTCCCGTCCCAACTCCAGCTGCCTTCCTTTCCGGCTGTAATGGTCACCTGCAGGGCAGGGTTGATCGTCCAGAGTCTGGCCAAGGCCGCCTCCACAATGGTCAGGGGCGACCCGTCATCCGGTTGGATCCCTGCGACGGCCGCGGCCTCGTCCCGGTTCAACGCCAGGAGGTCTGTGATGGTGAGCATCTCCATCTCGAGGACGGGTAAAATCTCAGCGGAGTTGAAGGCTGCCACGCGCAGGAAATGATATTGCGTACCCAATTCCAGCAACTTCCGCCGGGCAGTCAGCGGAACCTCCGGGGCAGCCAGGACGATCCCCTTGGCTTGGAAGCGAGAAAAATCAGCCTCGGCCCGGGCCACATCCTCCGGCTCCAACTGGTCGCAGGCCGAATTATCTGTGGTCAGGTTCCCGCCGCTGCCGTCGGGGTAAATGAAGCAGAAAGAATACAGCGTCTGCGACCCCGGAACGGATCGAGCGTAGCGCAGGTCCATGCCGACCGCGCCCATTTCGTGCAACATGCGCCCTCCGGCTTCGTCCGTCCCGACCCTGCAGATTGGCAGGGTGACAAACTCGGCTCCGAGCAGGGTCTGTACATAATGGGTAATGATGTGCAGCTTGCAATAATCCCGGCGGTCGATGAAATGGCCGCTGCGGCTCTCCTCGCGGCCTAGGGTGTGCTCCCCGTTCAGGGTAAAGAAGACGCCCGTGCCGATACCGCCGACGCCCAGCATGGCCTGATATCGACAGGCGGAGATTTTGACATTCAACGAAGTCATCCGGACATGCCTCAGTCTTTTAAGATACCCAGGTCCCATTCGGGGTGCAGGCTGATCGGATGCGTGGCGGTTTCAACCGTGGCAGTGATCAGGGCGTCGGGATGTTCCTGCAGCAGCGTGATCGGGTATTCAGCGGTCAGGGGACCGAAGAGGGCCACGCGCAGGGCGGTTTGTTTCCAGGCACCGGTATCGCTGAACAGGCGTACTTTCTTTGCCGAGAGGCACTCTTTGACCCCCAGCGTGACTGACATGGGGGGAACGAATTGATAAGCGGCGCCAAAGGTACGCTGGGCCAGGGCGAGGATGGTATCCAGGTTGTTCTCCTGTACCCGTACGGTGGAGTTGCGCAGCTCGTCGAGGGTAATATGGTTGTAAGGATGCCGGCGGGTCTGGTTGTAGGCGATGTGACCGTCCTGGCCCCAGCCGCCGTAGGTGATGTCGATCGGGGCAGCCCATATTTTCTCTTTGATCTCCTCGATGTTATTGGCGGTAAGCCAGTTGCGATTTTCAAGTGGAACAGCCAGATCCGGCTCAACCGGCGCATAGAAAAACTTCTCCATGAACCCCCGAAAGCTGTAAGGATGGTCGCGCGGCAGTTCCCGGCCCTGCCAGTCCAGGCATTCGTCCATGTGGAAGATGACCATATTTTTTAGACTCACCTTTTCCCGTATGATCAGGTCGGTGAAGGGCTGGTACCAGCAGGCGGGTCCGCAGGGGATGATCGCCCGGGTGATTTCTTGTCGCTGGTTATGGCTCTGTATTTCGTCGGCCAGTTCACGCGCCATCAGCGCGCCCATCTTATTTGAGTCGCGACACAGGCGGAACGGGATTTTCAATTGAGGGTGGTTTTCCAGCTGTGGGAAAGGAACTTTACACCAGGTGTACAGTTCTTGAGGGGTGATTGTGCTCATTCTGTTTCCTAGATTTGAGTTGGATTAATGAATCTCTTGCAACAACTTGTACTTTTACAACACACGGCTACCAGTTTCGGCCTGGCAAGGCTGCACAAACATGAATGTCATCGCTAGCAGCCCGATTTGCAGGTCGCTGACACTGTAAACCTTCGCCGCCGAGCCGGTGGTGGGGGTGTAGGTGATCCACAGGATTTGAATGGTCAGGTTGATTAACATAAAAACGGTCAACACCACCCAGCGGTAGCCGTAAACCCGGAACTGCGCTGCTTCATTGCCCATAATGAATTCGTTCTTCTGCAATCTTTATTACGTTCTAGGAGCCCATTATAGCCCAATGGATGAAAAAGCGCCCGGCAGCCGGGCGCTTTGGGGGAAAGGAATCAGGGCTCAAAAAACCTGTCCCCGTTCGTTCCTACTCGTCCACCTTATTCTTGTCAGATGTAATCCTGCCTGTGTTCTTTCCAAATCTTGATGAACTTATAGGTGTTCTTCCAGGCGTTGGGCGTGTTTTCCCTGACATTATCCACTGGTGAGAGGATGAATCCACCGCCCTTCCCCAGGGTCTGCAGCGCAAGGATGACCGCCTCTGCGGTCTCCTGCTCTGTGCCCTCTTCCACAGTCAATGCCCCGCTCACGCCCCCCCAGATGCATTTATTTTTCGCCGTGATTTTTTCCTTTACCCCCTGCAAATTGGTCCCCTTGCCCTCCTTGGGGTCCAGCCCGATCAAAACATCGACGCCGGTATCCAGGATGTCGTCGAGAATGGGCATGAAGGCGCTGGTGATGATATAACCGTATTTCTTCCCTGCCTGGTGAACCAGCTCCGCCTCTTTCTTCAGCGTCGGCGCGATGATCGTCCGATAGGCTTTCGGCGTCCAGAACTCGGTGGTCTCATACCACCCGCGGCGGATGATAAGATCGGAGGCAGTGACGTCCAGGTAAATCTGGATCTGCTTCATATTCCATTCATGGATGATAGCGGCGTATTCCTTGATCAGGTCCGGCTGGGTGAGCGATAGCTCCATGACCTTCTCATAACCCGAGAGCCAGGCCATGGCATCGCAGCCCATAACGCCCGGGTCCACCTGCAGGGCGGGGTTGACGTTCCCCTTCCAGCCCCCCACTTGAAGCAGACCGAATTGATCGGCGATGGATTTCGCTGCGTGTGCCTCTTCCCTCAGTTTTTCGATGTCGGCATCTTTAAAGGGGCCGAAGATGTACTTCAGTTTTTCCAGGTCCTGCTCCGGCTTGACAAGGAATTCCTGGGAGCGCGGGGTGATCCAATCTTTGAAAATCGGAAAATCGCCTTCCGTTGGCCACCCGTCCCACTGTTTGACCCGGCTGGTCAATGGTCCCTTGGGCGTATCGATCTTCCGACAAAAATACTTCACGCCATCCTTGACTTCGGTCCATTCGCTGTATTTTGCCTCGGGATGCAGGGTCCCGGTCAGATACATGGTGTGGTTGAGGTGCCCGACGTGGACGTGAGGCTCGAGCCCCAGCTCGACTTCCCTGGTAATATATTCCAGTTCAGATTTGCAATCATTGTATAAATTATAAAAGAGCATAAAGGAACAGGGGATATAATCGACTTTCTTGCCTTCCAGGACAGACAGCATGCGCTCTTTCGAATTCATTGACGGTTTCTCCTGATAAATTTTCTAGGTTCCAATATACAATTCATTCTCACGCCCGTCAAGCCACCAAGCCCGACAGGTTTTATATGAACCAACAACCACAAGAACCACGAAAAAACAGTCCAAGTTTAGGTGTCCACTGCAACCCATACCCCGCCGACCATCACCTGCCAGGCCTGGAAATCCAACTCGTAGATGACCAGGTCAGCGTCTTTGCCAGCCTCCAGGCTGCCCTTGGTCCGGTCGGCGTGGATCACCCTGGCAGGTGTCAGGGAGGCCATACGCACAGCCTCGACCAGCGGGATGCCCACAACGTCAGTCAGAATGGGGATCATCTGGTTGAGCAGGGTGGTGCTGCCGGCGAAGGCGGTCTGGTCGACCAGCATGGCGACGCCGTTCGTCACCTCGCATTCCAGACCTTCGAAGCCGAAGCGGGTCCCGTCGGGGAAGCCGGCCGCGGAACTGGCGTCCGAGATGGCACACAACCGGTCCGCGCCCTTGCATTGATAGGCCAGCTTCATCAAGGTCGGCGGTAGATGGCGGTTATCCGAGATCATTTCTGCGGTGAGACCGTCCATGGTCAGGGTGGCCTCGAGCAGGCCGGGCTTGCGCCAGGGGCCTGCGCGGATCACGCTGGACTGCGAGCTCCAGATGTGGACGGTGTGACGCAGGCCGTGCTCGTAGGCGGCCAGCACGTCGGAGTCGCACGCCGAACTGTGGCCAGCCGCGGCGACGATGCCCAGCTCGCGCAACCGATCGGTCAACTCCAGCGCCCCGGGGATCTCCGGCGCGTAGGTCAGGATAGTCAGCACATCGGCGTAGGCGAGCAGCTTTTCCGCCGCGCCACCCTCCAGGGACTGGATGCCGCGCGGGTCCTGGGCGCCCTTCTGGTCCATGTTCAGGAAAGGTCCCTCGGAGTGCACGCCCAGCACCTGGCTCCCGGCGTGGGATTTCTTCTTCCACTCCCGGGCGAGGGCCAGGCAGGCAACCAGCTCCTCCATCGGACCCGCTCCCAGGGTCGCCAGCAGGGAGGTTACTCCGCGGCGCAGGTTCTCGGCGGTGATGATCTCCCAGGCGGCTTCGTCTGGCTCGTTGAAGGAGTGGCCCAATGCTCCGTGGGTGTGGATGTCGATCAGCCCGGGCGTGACGTAACGCCCGCCGGCGTCGACGCGCTCGAACTCCGCCCCGATCTGGTCCGGGGCAGCAAAGCCCAGGATTTTTCCGTCCCTTAGCAGGAGCGCCCGGTCGGTGACGAGGGCATGCGGCAGGACCAAGCAGCCGTTGGTGATGGCCATTTGACGTTGCCTAGATTTGGAGGGGGTCATAATCGCCTTCGTTGTCGGATATAATTAAAACAGGAGATCGTGATTACCTGGAGCTTATCCCCAGGACGAGACTCGGCTTGAATTTTAGCACAAAGATGACCCTCCCGGCCGGACGGCCGCGCAATACCGCCCGCAATTTCCCAATCAACCGAAAAGGACACTCAAATCATGGCCACTCATTACGAACACCTCGGAATTTACAGCGATTGGGTTTCGGCAGCCCCCGCCATGCGCCCGCAGCCACCGCTGGCCCCTCCCGGCAAGGAAACGCAAAAGAAAATCATGGAGGCGATGGGCTTCTCAATCGGGGACGAAACGCCTCGGGACGTCCGGCTGGAACGCCAGTGGGAAAAGGACGGGGTGCTCGGCGAGGAAATTTCCTGGTCGGTCGGCTACGGCCCGCGCACCCGCGCCTGGTTGCTCAAACCAGCCGGCGCCACCGGCCGCCTTCCGGGCATCGTGGCCCTGCACGACCACGGCGCGTTCAAGTATTTCGGTAAGGAGAAGATCGCCGAGGGGCCGGAGGAGCCCGAACCCATCCTCAAGGTCCATCGCAAGCAGTATTATGCCGACCGGCCGTATGCCAACGTCCTGGCCAAGGAAGGTTTTATCGTCTTGGTGGCGGATGCCTTCCTTTGGAGCAGCCGGCGCATGCCGCTGGAGACGATCCCCGAGGAGACTCGCCAGATCGCCGCGACGTTCCAGCAGTGGAGCTTCCAGCCCGAGTACCCCCAGCCGGAGGTGGTGGGCTATAATGCCGCCGCCATGCTCAGCGAGGATCTGATCGAGAAATACTGCGCCCTGCTGGGCACCACCTTCGCCGGCGTAGTCAGCTACGAGGACCGCGTGGCGGTCAACTACCTGGCCAGCCGCCCCGAGGTCGACCCGGCCCACATCGGGTGTATTGGTCTGTCCGGCGGAGGCTGCCGTTCCGCCATGCTGGGTGCCACCAGCGACCGGATTTCCGCCACCGTCGTGATCGGCATGATGAGCACCTTCGCCGGTCTACTCGACCACAACGTCGTCTCCCACACCTGGATGTTCTTCCCACATAGCTGGCCGCGCTGCGGCGACTGGACCGACCTGACTGCGGCCCGCGCCCCCTCGCCGCTGCTGGTGCAGTACGACCTCGAGGACGACCTGTTCTCGGAAGAGGGCATGCGTGCCGCCGATGCGCGCCTGGCTGGGCATTTCCGCTCCGTCGGCGCGGCGCAGAACTACCGCGGCGAGTTCTACCCCGGCCCGCACAAATTCGACCTTGAGATGCAGACCGTCGCCTTCCGCTGGCTCCACGAGCGGCTTGGTTAGGAACGTAATCTTCCTATACTTGGTGACGAGCGAGAACACGGTGCTGGCGAGGGTGGACCCGCGCCTGGACTTTCGTATTGACAACAAGGCACGGTTAGCGTTCAACATGGACAAGAGCCACCTGTTCGATATCGTCATTGAGCTGGTGATCTGCTAATCAAAAGCTGATCCCTGCCGCAGGGCAGATCGGTCTGCCTGGTGGTTTATAATGTTTGCGTTGAATAAAAATTACACAAACCCAGGAAGGTGAAAATGAAAGCGAGCTTCGAGACGAAGAAGGACGACCTGCCGGTCAGTATTTATCCGACGAACAAGGAAATGGGCATGGCTGCCGCGGAAGAGGCGGCTGCCGTGATCAGGGAAGCCATCCAGGACAACGGGCACGCCAATATCATTATCGCCACGGGGAATTCCCAGCTGACCTTTCTGGAGGCGTTGAGCGCCAGAGAAGACGTGGATTGGTCGCACATCAACGTTTTCCACATGGACGAATACGTGGGCATCTCCGCCGACCATCCGGCGAGTTTCCCGCTGTTCCTGCACCGCCACATCATTGACAAGGTCAAACCCGGGAACTTCTACCCGATCATCGGGATGACGAAAGATCCGGAGGAGACCTGCCGCCGTTACGAACAGATCCTGCGCGAGAACCCGGCTGACCTGTGCGCCCTGGGAATCGGCGAGAACGGCCACCTGGCGTTCAATGATCCGCCTCTTGCCCGCTTCGACGAACCGAAGTGGGTGCATGTGGTCAGGCTAGCTGACTCCTGCAAGCGCCAGCAGGTGGGGGAGGGACACTTCAAATCCATCGAGGATGTGCCCGCCGAAGCCATCTCTTTATCAATCCCGGCACTACTGACGGCGAAACGCGTGCTGGCCATCGTCCCCGAGGGGCGCAAGGCGGACATCGTCGCCCAGACGTTGACTGGTCCGATCAGCCCGCTTTGCCCGGCTTCCATCCTGCGCACGACGGCTCACGCCCACCTTTACCTGGACGCCGATTCGGGTGCCAGGATCCGCGCCTGAGGTGCCTCAGCGGAGCGAAGATCGAAGGAAAGACTGTACGTCCCGACGGACATACCGGGAGGAAGGTTCGCATGAAACTGCGCATCGGCATGATCGGCACCGGTTGGGTGGCGGAACAACACCTGGCCGGCCTGCAAAATATTGAAGAGGTCGAGGTCACGGCGGTCTTCAACCCGACCCGGTCCCGGGCCGAGGTCTTCGCGGCCCGCTGCGGAGCCAAGGTCTGTGAAAGCCCGGGAGAGGTGATCCGGGAAGTCGATATCGTCTATGCCCTGGCCCCCCAGGACGTGCGTGTCGCCACAGTCCTCGAAGCGGCGCGCGCCGGCCGCCACCTGTTCATCGAAAAGCCTTTCGCCCTGACCCTCAGAGAGGCAGACCGCCAGATCGAGGCCATCGAGACGGCAGGGGTGAAGGCCCAGCTCGGGTTCGTGATGCGCTGCTTCCCCAACTTCCAATTGCTCCACGATACCTTCCACTCCGGTGAGTTGGGCCAGCTGGTAACTGTCTGGACCCGGCGAATGTGGTACCGCACCTTCCCCAAGGAGTACTATCAGGCCAGCTTCGCCCGCAGCGGCGGGTTGACCACAGAGCTCAACGTCCACGACTTCGACTGGCTGCGCACGATCGGCGGCGAGATCCTGTCCGTTTACGGGCGCGTCGCAAACACCCGCCCCGACCGGGATGTGGAGGAGAACTCCTGGAGCCTGCTGAACTTCGCCCACGGCTTCGGATCGGTGGGTACGAGCTGGCTGTCAGCCATTTCCGACACCTCGGCCGGCATCATCGGGACGCAGGGCACCATGTTCCTGGACAACTCAAAGGTGACCAAGAAGCTGATCGATTCCGAGAAGGAAGAAACCATCCCCTTCGAAGGCGACCTGGCGGCTGGGGCTTACACCATGCAGGAACGCGAATTCATCGACTGCATCCTGAACGACCGGCAGCCGTCGGCGTCGATCTATGATGGCCGGGCATCCACGGCCGTTGCCCTGGCTGTACTGGAATCAGCGCGAACGAATGCAGTGGTCCAGGTAGGCTGATCAAATAGCGGTGGATCGCCGGGTCCCGCACCGGGAGGCCGATGCGGCGCGAGGCTCAAGCCTGGCTGGAATGCAGCGCCACGAAGATCCCGGCCGTGATCAAAAGCGCGGCGAAGTAAAGGTCCAGGGGCGGTTTTAATTTTCCGCGACTTCGCACCAGTCCAGGGCCAGGAGGGTGATGGCTTTAGTGACCGTAAGCAAATCTTCCAGCTCGACGTATTCCTCCGCGGCGTGTGCACCGCCGCCTCGAGGGCCGTAATGAATCCCCTGCAGGCCGAAGTCGCGCTGCACTGTGAACAGATCGGAGGGGGCCGGCAGCGGGCGGATGTCCGCCAGCGAACCGGTCACCTGCCGCACGCAACGGTTGAGCACCTGGATGACCGGCGAATCGGCCGGGATCTCGGAGGCGGGCATGAATCGATACGGGAATGTCAGAGATGGGCGGCCAGCGAAATCGTTGGGTTTGTCCGCCACCATTTCGTCCAGCCAGGCAAACAATTCCCCCTTCACACCGGCTTCGTCTTCACCTGGGATGAGTTGGTAGTACAGCTCGAGGCGGGCTTCCGCCGGAACGGTGAGGGGGACGTTCTTACCCCAGCCGCCCGCGGAGACCTTGGTCACCCAGACGGGCACAGGGTCGAGAGGTCCGCCCATCCAGCCGGGCACATTCGCCCTTCGACGCCGGCGGAATACATCCACCCATTTCAGGAAGTGGGACAGCATGCGCATGGCATGGCCGGGTTCTTCGTCCCCGAAGATGATCCCCTCCGGGCCGGTCAATGAGAAATTGACCACAATCCCGCCACGCACGCCGTTATGAATGGCCAAGTTGGATGGTTCGGTGATGATCACCGCGTCGGCGTTGTCACCCCGCACCCGGCCCGCAAGCGTGCCGTTAGCCCCGCCGAATTCCTCGTCGACCACCGTCTCGGCCAGCAGATCGCCTTTGAGGGTCACGCCCAGTTCGTAAAGGGTGCGCATTACGCCGAGCATGATGGCCACCCCGCATTTCATGTCGTACGAGCCCAGCCCGTACATGCGCCCGCCCTCGACGGTTGCCTGAAAGGGGTCGTGTTTCCAGGGTTGCACGCCAAGGGGGACCGTATCGATGTGGCCGCTGAGCAGTAGAGATTTCCCGCCGCCCCGGCCTCTCCGCCGGGCGAGCACATTGGGCCGGTGATCGTATTCACGGCCGGGGAAGTATCTCGGGTGCGCTATCAGGCCCGGGACAGTGTCCAGGGTGTAGATTTCGGGCTCAAGCCCCATCTCGCGCCAGCGGCGGACCATCGCCATCTGGCACTCGTACTCGTCCCCCATGGGGGGGTGATTGACGGATGGGATGCGCACGATTTCGCTTAAGCTGTTGAAGATGTAGTCGCGCAGCCCTTCGACCTTTTCGAAAACTAGTTTGGAATCGGGTTTCACAGGCATCTCCGTTTTATAGGCTGGGCCGGGCCGCCGGCGAGACCGGCGGTCGGGCCCGGGATGAATCAGCCTTGGCTGAAAAGCGGGCTTTCAATCCGGGTGTCAGCCGTTTATGTTCCGGCGGACTGAAGTGCGCATCGCTCCGGCGATCCTGGTGGAGTTTTCACCGCCACGCTTCTCAAGCTCGATAGTGATATTCTCGCGTTCCGGCTGGCTGCGATTCTGGCTGAGTTTGAATTTGGCCTCCAGGTGAGTGACGCATATTCGAAGCCCGACCACGTCCTTCATTTTTTCGATGACGAGTTCTTTCGGAAGGGCATCCAGATGGTACTCCGGGATCGCCCCGGAGTTGGATTCGTACCGGTCGACCAGGCGGGTAAGCATCCCGTACAACTCATCCTGGTCGTTGACGATCGCGGGCACCCCGTAAGCGTGAACCGCCAGGTAGTTCCAGGTCGGGACGTTACCGGCCTGGCTGTACCAGCGCGGGGAAATATACGTATGGGCGCCCCCGAATATGACCAGTACTTCGTTTTCGGGGCTGAAGGTGCGCCACTGGTCGTTCGCCCGGGCGAGGTGACAGTTCAGGGTGAATTCACCGGGGTTGCCGGTCATCACTTCGAAAAGCAGGTGCGAGGCGATGAGACGCTCGCCATCCCAGCTGACCAGGGTGGCAAAATTGTTCGTCTGCATGAAGGAGTTGATCTGCTCTAGATCAGTTACCCGAAAACCTTTGGGAGTGTACATGGTCGCTTTTTCCTTCGCGCATATCAGCCGGATTACGGATAAAGTATTGGACATCCCGGCACATGTGCCGGGGAAGGCTTCAATTCCGATTCCCAGTAGTATATCGTATCGGGCGCCTTTTCTGCCACCCAACACAGGGACTCCTCGGGATCAATTGATAAGGTTCACGTGCAAGATTAGGACGATTAGATGATCGAAATAGAGCGTTATTGCACTCTATTTCACAGACAATGATCACTTTTGAATAAAGTACTTGAAATTCCTGTGTGATTATGATACTATGCTATCATCAATTAAATAAAAGGTTGATCCAAATTATATGTCCGGACTGATCAAGGAAGAACGTCTACAAAGGATTCTCCAGGTCATTCAAAAAGACGGACACGCAATAGCTGGGGATCTTGCGCGGAATTTTGGAGTCAGCGAGGTCACCATCCGCCGCGACCTGAGCGAACTCGACGAAAGGGGGTTTGTACGCCGGGCTCACGGAGGGGCGATCATTTCCACCTCTGCAGCCTTTGAGACTCCCATCATCCGCCGTCTGGAGCAGGAAAAGGAATGCAAAGAGGCGATTGCCAGGACGGCAGCCGCCATGATCAGAGACGGCGAGTCGATCTTCATCGGTTCCGGCTCGACGACGGCATATGTCGCCCGTTATTTGACCAATCATAAACACCTGACTGTCGTTACTAATGCCCTGAATGTCAGCACCGACTTGGCGACCGCAGTAGACATTACCGTCGTGGTCCTGGGGGGGATGATGCGCCATGATGAACTTTCCCTCATTGGTCATATCGCCGAACAATCCTTGTGCGAAGTCACATTTGACAAGGTGATCATCGGCATCCCCGCTATCGACCTCAAAGCCGGCCTGACGAACGATTACCTGCCCGAGGTGATTACCGACCGGACGATCCTCAATCGGGCGCGCGAGGTGATCCTGGTGGCTGACCACACCAAATGCGGTATGGTTGCCTCCGCTTTTGTTGCGCCATTGAACCGGGTGAACTCGTTCATCACTGACAACCAGACATCCCCTGAATTCCTGGAAGGTGTCCGGGCGCAGGGAGTGAGAGTGATCGTGGCGAACGACGTCCGTGTTGGAACGACGCACTTAGCTAGAAACCTGCATGACGGGGAGAACTGGTATCAAGCACAAACCGAAACGACCAAATAGAGGAGAGCTTATGTCGGAAGATCTTTTATTGAGGGATTTCAAACCGAAGACAGCCCTTGTGACCGAGGACCACACCCCTCAGCGGGCCAAGTTCCCGGTTATCGATATTCACAACCATCTGGGGAATTGGGACGAGGAATGGTTCCAGGGTCTTTATAACGGAGGCGGTTGGGTCATCAAGGATGTGGCGGCGACGGTTGGGCTCATGGACGAAATGAATGTGCGCAGTGTGAATAACCTGGACGGCGGCTGGGGTGACCAGCTGCGCGAGAACCTGGAGCGGTACAAGCAACCCTATCCGGATCGCTTCACCGTTTTCGCCTGGACCGATTGGGGTGAAGTGGATCTCCCCAATTTTGGTGAAAAATGGGCCAAGGAGCTGGAGAAATCCGTCCGTGCCGGCGCTCAGGGGATGAAAGTCTTCAAGACCCTGGGCTTGAATACCAGGGACAAGGCCGGTAAGCTGATCAAGGTGGACGATCCCCGGCTGGACCCAGTCTGGGCTGCGGCAGGGGAGCTGGGCATCCCCGTCCTGATCCATTCCTCCGACCCGGTGGCTTTTTTCTGGCCCCTGGATGAGACCAATGAGCGCTGGGACGAGCTACACGAACATCCCGACTGGCACTTCTATGGGAAAGACTACCCGCAGTTTTTGGAGCCGATCGAAGCCCAGCTGCGCGTGGTCGCCCGCCATCCGAAGACGAATTTTATCAGCGCGCACGTCCTGTCGTATGCGGAGAACCTGCGCTGGGTCTCCGCCGCCCTGGATAAATATCCCAATTTGTACGTCGACATCGGTGAACGGATCGGCGAGCTGGGCAGGCAACCTTACGCCGCCCGGGCGTTCCTGACCAAATATGCCGACCGGGTTCTATTCGGTACCGATATCCCCTCCAATCGTACGACCTATGGTATATACTTCCGCTGCTTGGAGACCATGGACGAGTATTTCGATTACGGTCGCAGTCAGGGACGCTACCGGATTTACGGACTATACCTGCCCGATGATGTCCTTCAGAAAATCTACTACAAGAATGCCTGCAAACTGGTGCCCGGCCTGAAGGTTGAATAGCGTGCCCGATCCCGTGTCCACCCGCCGGGAACGATTTACCCTTCCCATCGTTCCCCTTTTCCCCCCGGACCCCAATTCTGCCCTTCCTTCCTTAGGGGAGTGGGCGATCTATCCCCATACGCATGCCTACAACTTCGGATCGGAACCGGTCGAGCGCGAATATGAGGATTCTTTCTCAAAGACTTGAAAGGAGGTGCGTTGACTGGATAAAATATAGCGTCCATACTTTTCGTACGTCAATTTTCTGCCCATTCTCAATCTATCTAATGAAGTAAGTGAGGAGAATCTCTAATGAAAAAAGCTAATCTGATCGTATATGTCGTGATGGTTGCGACCATACTTCTCTCGGCCTGCGGTGGTGGTGGTTCGGCGGGCGGGGGAAAAGTCAACCTGGTCTACTGGTCAATGTGGAACAAGACCGAGCCCTCGGCCATCGCCCTGACCGAAATCATCGGGAAGTTTGAAGCCGCGAACCCCAACATTACCATTGAGGCTGTCTGGAATGGTCGCGAGAACCAGACCAAGGTCCGCACCGCCCTCGGCGCCAACACCGTGATCGACTTCGTCGATCAGGATGCCAGCCAGATCGCCGGTGGTTTGATGAAAGAAGGTCTGCTGCTATCGCTGGAAGACATGTTGAATTCCAACGCCCTGGATGAGGCCGTTCCCTTCAAGGACGTTTTCAACCCCGGCACGCTCGACCTGTACGTCAAGGACGCCGTTCACTATTTGATGCCCTACGACGACAGCCCGGTGATGTTCTGGTACAACAAGGATATCTTCACCGCGGCCGGCATTGCTGCACCGCCTGCCACCTGGGATGAGTTCCTGGTCGACCTCCAGAAGATCAAGGATGCTGGCTTTGTTCCGCTGGCCATTGAAAACGATGGCGGTGACTACAATATGTTCTATTTCCAGTATCTGGTCGAGCGCATCAAGGGCAAGGGCTTCCTTTACAGCGCCATCGAGGACAAGACCGGCGAGAAGTGGAATGACCCGGTTTTCACCCAGGCTTTGACTATGATTAAGGAGCTGTGGGACAAGGGCTTCATTCCGCCGGAATCTCTTGGTTATACGTGGCCGGCTGCCCAGCAGACCCTGGCCACCGGCAAGGCCGCCATGGAACTCTGCGGCGGCTGGCTCCCCAACGAACTCTCTGATATGGCTGGCCCCGATTTCAAGTGGGGCGGTTTCCCCTTCCCGGCTGTGGCCGGTGGCGCGGGCAATGTGAACGATCTGCAGCAGTGGCTGCTCGCCTTAGGCGTGCTTAAGGACACTGCTCATCCTCAGGAAGCCATGGCGTTCCTGAAGTTCGTTATGACGAATGAATCCCAGACCCGAATGGCCCAGGCACTGCAGGGTGCGGTCCGCAAAGGCGTCGAGTGGCCGGCCGCTATGGCTGACGGCGCAGTCGCCAGCACCAATGCAACCACGGTTCTGGATCATGCAGATGGCGGTACCGCCATGTATGCCGAGTTCACCAAGAACGTGCTGTTCTTTGATGTCCTGCCGGTGTTCCTTAACCAGGCGACCATTGCCGACTTCCCGGCCAAAATTTCTGCTGATGCCAAGAATTATTGGGCATCTCACTAAAGCATTTTGATGTAACCGGAATGGCTGTTTGTGAAGGGAGGGGAGCCTCTCCCCTCCCTTCACTGCCATGCACGTCCCCGCGGTCTTAACACTGGCTTGCCGGGATTCGGTCCGTCTAAACAGGGTTGTTGGAAGGAGTGTCTGATGAAAACACGAAAGAGGTTGATCGTTTCATTTTTACTCCCTGCTGGCCTGGTCTACCTGGCCTTTTTTCTCGTCCCGACCGCCTGGGCTTTTTATTACAGCTTTTTCGACTGGTCAGGTTTCGGGCTAAATATGCAGTACAGGGGTCTGGGGAACTATATCGAATTGTTCCGTGACCCGATCTTCCTGTTGAGCCTTAAAAACACCCTCTTCATCCTGGTAGTGGGTGGCATCACTGTCTTTGCCCTGGCTTTCCTTTTGACCGTCCTGGTCAATTCGGGTATTAAAGGGAAGAAGTTCTTCCGGGCCATGGTCTTCCTGCCCAACGTGATTGCCACCATTGCCCTGACGACCCTGTGGGCATTCATCTACAACCCCTCCTTTGGCCTGCTCAACTCGTTCTTCAGGGTTATCGGCTGGGATGCGGGGGCGAAGTTCACCTTTACCAGCTACGATCATATCTTCTATGCCATGTTGGTCGCCCTGATCTGGATCGAGGTGGGTTTCTTTCTGGTCCTGTTGATGGCCGGCATGGACAAGATCCCCGCCGAATATTATGAGGCTGCCAAAATCGAAGGTGCCAACCAGTGGCAGATGTTCACCGGCATTACCGTGCCGCTGCTGTGGGATGTCATCTCCGTGGGAACGGTGTTGTACACCATCTTCGCCTTGAAGGTGTTCGAGTTTCCTTATGCCTTCAGCCAGATCACGCCTCCCACAACGCTTTATACAGTGGGCATGTATCTGTACATCGAAGGATTTGGCAAACGCGACCCGATCTACCGGTTGGGATATGCCACGGCCATCGGCGTGGTGCTCCTGCTGTGCGTGGTCGTCATCGTCTTATTGTTGCGCCGCCTCATGCGCCGTGAAGTCATTCAATATTAGGAGGCTAAGATGAGCGCTGAACCTGTTGCATCCACCCAATCCCATCTCCGGCAGCGCCAGATGGACCTGGTCAAGAAATGGGCCGGCCACATCCCGGCCTATCTCATCCTGGGGCTGTGGTCGCTGTTTACCCTGTTCGCCATCCTGTGGGTCATGTTGAGCTCCCTGAAAACGACCAGAGAGCTTTTCGCAGATGTCTGGGCACTCCCGGGCAAACTGCACTTTGAAAACTACGTCAAGGCATTGTTCGCGGCCGACTTGGAGCTCTATTTTCTGAACAGCCTGGCGGTCGTGCTGACCTCGGTTGTCGTGATCCTGATCCTTGCCGCTCCGGCTGCTTATATTTTGAGCCGCAAGAAATTCAAGGGCAGCAACCTGGTCACCCTGCTTTTCATCGCCGGCATCGGCATCCCCCTGCCCCTGCTGTTCATCCCGCTCTTCCAGATTATGACCGGCTTAAAGATCAACAATACCCTGTTCGGCCTGGGCGTCCTCTTCGTTGCCCTGTCGCTGCCGTTCACCGTCTACATGCTGACCAGTTTCTTTGGATCCCTGCCGGTGGAGCTGGAAGAAGCGGCGATCATTGATGGCGCCAGCGACTTCCAGGTCTTCTTCCGGGTGATGTTGCCGTTGGGTCTGCCGGGTTTGATCACCGCCGCGATCTTTAATTTCATCGGACTCTGGAACGAGTACCAGCTGGCATTGGTGTTCCTCAACAACCCAAAGCAGAGCACTCTCTCGCTGGGATTATACAGCCTGTCGAACGGCATGGAATACACTGGCGACTGGACCGGCCTGCTGGCCGGCGTGGTGATCGTGATGGTCCCGACCATCATCCTCTACGTCATTCTCTCCGAGAGGATGATCTCCGGCATTACCATGGGAGCCGTCAAATCGTAGGAGTGATTGCCTACCCATCCTCATCCTGCACGGTGCTCGTCCAGAAAGGGTAAACCTGGAAAAATATGACCAACGGCATTTACACCCGCAGTGAAATTGATCAACAGTCCAAGGCCTGGGCTGAGACCCTGGCTGGTTATTCCCGGCAAAAAAAGACCCTGGCAGAAGCCCTGTCAGGGTCGGGGAAGCAGGCCTGGCTGGTGACCGGTTGCGGATCCACGCACTATGCCTCGCTGAGCGCAGCGGCCCTGCTGCGCCGATTAGGCATCGCCGCCTGGGCCTACCCGGCTTCCGAGATCGTCTATTTTGGTGACATGCTTCCGCATGGTGACGTGAACTTGCTGACCATCTCGCGATCCGGCACCACCACCGAGACGCAATGGGCGGTCGACCGTTACCGAAAAAGTAACCCCCACGGCAAAGTTGTTACGATTACCACCCAGCCCGAGTCACCTCTGGCAAAGGCATCGGATCTTGTCCTGTCTGCGTACGCAGCCCAGGAGCTATCGGTTGCTCAAACGCGCTCCTTCACCAGCATGTTCATCCTGTCCCAATGTTTGGCAGGGCTTTTGGGAGGTGACGGAGGGCTGGCCGACCGCCTGGAGAAATTACCCCCGTCCCTCGACCGCTTGATCGAGCGCAGCGGCGATTTACCCCGTCAACTGGGCG
Organism: Anaerolineales bacterium; assembly: GCA_017882065.1. Lineage (GTDB taxonomy): Bacteria > Chloroflexota > Anaerolineae > Anaerolineales > Villigracilaceae > UBA877. Next base: position 29,227 of record JADGQD010000002.1, read on the forward strand.
AGGATGAGTCGCTGCAGCGTTTCTTTTTCCTGGGAGGTGGTCCATATTACGGCCTGGCTTGTGAGGCGATGCTCAAGACCAAGGAGATGACGCGCTCCTGGGCAGAGGCTTTCCATCCGCTCGAATTCCGCCATGGCCCGATGTCGGTGGTCGATGACCACAGTCTGGTGGTCTGCCTGGTGTCCGACAGCGAGCAGGAGGCTGAGGCACGCGTCGTGCGCGATATGCAGAAACTGGGCGCCCGCATTCTCGTTCTGACCGAGGATGCCTCCCGGACGGATTGGTCCGGGATCGAATACGTGGTCGAGCTGCAGAGTGGGTTGAACGAGTGGGAGCGTGGGGCCCTCTATCTACCATTCATCCACTGGATGGACTATTACCGCACCCTGGCGAAAGGACTTGATCCTGACCAACCGACGAATCTAACCGCCGTGGTCGAACTCTAAACCGACGATGATCCTGGATTGTCACGTTCACCTTCCTTCTCCTGGTCTGAACCGGACCCTGGAGTGGGAACCCTGTACCCCCGGAATCGAGGCCGCCGTGGCTTACTTGCGGCGGTGCGGCGTCACGGGGATTGTTGCGAATTCGATGCGCGCCCTTCTCGCCCAGAC
>JADGQD010000182.1 GCA_017882065.1 Anaerolineales bacterium
TGGCCAGGGCCGCGATAGTCTCCACGTTTTCCTTTTTCCCGATGCCGCGCCCGGCGCTGACAACCACCTCGGCCTTTGCCAGATCCACATCCTTCTTTTCCGCGGCTTCGTAACCTATGAATTCAACCCGCGAGGTGCTCCCAGCCAGGTCAACGCGTTCCAGTTGCGGAGTCCCGCGGGCCTCGCCCTGATAGCTGAAGGCGCCTGCCTGGATGGTCAGGACTGCCTGCGCCGTCTTCGGTGCCAGGAGCCTGCGCATCTTGGCGTTGCAGGAGGGCACCTCGAACTTGCCATCCACCACCCCGACAATTTCCGAGACCTGGGCAGCCTTCAGCGCTGCCGCCACGCGCGGCGCAAGATCCCAGCCGAAAGAGGAGTGGACAAAGACAATGTAGTCGGGCTGTTCCTTCTGGGCCGTATCCAGCACCAGGCGCTTGTGCAGGTCCGGGTTATATTCGCCGTACTTACCGGCGTCGGCCAGGTAGACCTTGCCGCCGAAATTCGGCGCTTCGGCTTCGGAGCCAATCAGCAGCATGACCTTACCGGCACCGAGCCGGTCGGCAAAGGCCAGCAGTTCATAGGTGGATTCGAGCAGTTTCCCTTGCTGGTATTCACAAACGAGTAATGCTTTCATAGTATGGTCTCTCATTCGCTTTACCTCAGCACCGTTGTCTTCTCTTTCAAGATTGCCACCAATTTATCGGCGGTTTCATTGATGTCTCCCTCGAGAACAAGGCCGTGCCCTTTTTTCTCGGGCGGGTACATTCTTTCAGTGGTCGTGGCGCTCTCTTCGCTCAGGAAATCCGTGATTGGAAAGGCAAGTAACTCCTTTTGCTTGGCTTTCATGATATTCGGGAGGGTCGGATAGCGCGGATTATTCAGGCCGAGCTGGCAAGTCACCACGGCCGGGAGTTTGAATTTTACGATGCCTCTTATTCCTCCCTCCAATTCCCGCCTGGCCGTCACGACATCCCCGCTCAATTCAAAGCCAACCAGCGTGGTAACACAAGCATAGCCGAGCAATTCTGCCACGATCACCCCAACCTGGGCCGAGCCTCGATCTTGGGACTGCAACCCGGTAAAGACCAGGTCAAAGTCCTTGCCCCGGGCGAATGCCGCGATAACAGACGCCACCTGCCAGGGGTCTTTCTGGTAAAGGTGTTCCTCCTTGATGTGAACTCCCCGGTCGCAGCCCATGGCCAGTCCCTTTTTGATGGCTTCCACGACCCGATCGGGGCCGATGGACAGAATCGTAATGTCAGCCGCGCCCCCCAGTTGCTCTTTGACGCGTATCGCCTGCTCGACCGCGAATTCGTCGTACTCGTTCATACGGAAAGCGAGGTCCTGTTCATCATACCAGACCCCTTCGCTGTTCACCCTGAATCTGGATTCCATATCAGGCACTTGTTTAGTGCAAACCAGCATCTTCATGTTGCATCTCCTGATTGTTGATTGAGCGGCACCTGCAAGGTCGTAGACCCAGCTTCCATGTGGAGGAGATTATATCCATGTTGGCTCGGTGTAGGTTCCGAACACATTCTTCATCACTCCCACGATCTCGCCCAAAGTGGCGTAAGCCCGCACACAGTCCAGTAAATGCGGCATGGTGTTCTCCGTTCCCTGGCAGGCCAGACGCAGGTGGTCGAGGGCCTGGCCCACGCGCCCATTGTCGCGTTCCTGGCGGAGCTTTCGCAGGCGCTCCACCTGTCGGGTAAAACCGATGGGGTCCAGTTCCAGGAGTGGGATAGGGATGGGCTTTTTGTCCACGTAATCATTCACGCCGACAATGGTACGCGTATGGTTGTCAATTTCACACTGGTAAGTATAGGCCGCATCGGCGATTTCTCTTTGGAAAAAGCCTTTGGCAATTGCGGGCAGCACGCCGCCCAAATCCTCGATGCGCCGGAAATAGTCACGTGCCTGGAGCTCGAGGCGGTTGGTCAGCGTCTCGACGAAATATGAGCCACCGAGCGGGTCCACTGTGTTCGCCACGCCGGACTCGGCTGCGATAATCTGCTGGGTGCGCAGGGCAATCGTCACTGCTTTCTCTGAAGGAAGGGCCAGGGCCTCATCCATCGAATTCGTGTGCAGAGATTGGGTGCCACCGAGGACGGCAGCCAGCGCCTGAATAGCCACACGCACGGTATTGTTCTCAGGCTGTTGGGCGGTGAGGGTCATCCCGGCGGTCTGGGTATGGAAGCGCAGAAGCCAGGAGAGCGGGTTCTTTGCACTGAATGTCTCGCGCATCTCCCTGGCCCAGATGCGGCGGGCGGCGCGGTACTTGGCAATCTCTTCAAAAAAGTCATTGTGCGCGTTAAAGAAGAACGAGAGGCGCGGCGCAAACTCATCCACATCCATCTTGCGAGCGATGCCCCAGCGCACGTACTCCAGGCCGTCCGCAAGGGTGAAAGCGAGTTCTTGAGCGGCTGTGCTGCCCGCCTCACGGATGTGATAGCCGGAGATGGATATCGTGTTCCACTGCGGCACGTGCTGAGAGCCGTATTCCATCGTATCCACCACCAACCGCATCGAGGGCTCTGGTGGGAAAATATATTCCTTCTGCGCGGTGTATTCCTTGAGAATGTCATTCTGAAGCGTGCCGCGCAATTGGCCAGGGGACACTCCTTGCTGCTCGCCCACGGCGATGTACATGGCCCACAGGATGGCGGCAGGCGAGTTGATGGTCATCGAGGTTGAGACTTTCCCCAGCGGGATATCGGCCAGCAGGATTTCCATGTCTCTGAGCGAGCTCACAGCCACACCGCATTTACCGAACTCGCCCACAGCCTCCGGGGCGTCGGAGTCGTAGCCCATCAGCGTGGGGAGGTCAAACGCAATCGAGAGTCCGCCACTGCCCTGCTCGAGCAAATACTTGTAACGCGCGTTCGACTCTTCTGCCGAGCCGAAACCGGCGAACTGGCGCATGGTCCACAACCGGCCGCGATGGCCGGTGGCATGGACTCCGCGCGTATATGGGTATTCACCCGGCAGGCCAAGTTCGTCAAGATAGTCAAAATCCGGCAAATCGAGCGGCGTGTAGAGACGATTCACTTCGTCGGAGGAGGCGGTGATGAATTTTTCCTGCCGTTCGGGAGTGCGCTGAATGGTGTCTGCAAGGGTGGATTTTTTCCATTGAGACAGCGCCTCATGGAGGTCGGTCGTGCGTTTCTGATCAGACATTCATTTCTCCATTATGAGAATTTAGCGCGAGCCGATAGCCAAGTCTTTCCGAGCGTCAACGGCTACGAAGGTTTTATGCTCGTTGTCAACCTGTACTTTGGAAACGGCAAAATCTGGGTCGTGTACATAGAAGATCCAGGCATTTTCTTTAGCCAGAGAAGTCAGGAGAGCCTTCTTCTCATCAATGAGTAACTCGGGAAAGCGATCATAACCCATGCTGATGGGCAGATGGACCCAGAATCTTCCGGGAATGAGGTCCGATGCGTAGATCAGGCGATCCTTGCCGTAACGAAGGTCGGCGCACAATAGACCCGGGCTATGGCCATCGCTGTGGAAAAAATGCAGTTCAAGTTCGTCGAAGGACAGAACGTCGCCTTTCTTGATTAGTCTGAGGCGCTGACTTTGTTCCAGTTGTTGGTTGAGCAGGGGGATGAAAGAGGCTTTGTCGCGCGGGTGTGGATGGGTAGCGCGTTCCCACGCCTCCTCACCCACATAATATTTTGCGTTGGGAAAAAGCAGTTCCGGTTCCTTATCTGCCTGCCAGGCGCTGAGCAACCCACCCGCGTGGTCAAAATGGAGATGCGAGATGAAGATCCGGGTGACATCCGCGGGGGAAATCCCTTTTTGAGCCA
>JADGQD010000183.1 GCA_017882065.1 Anaerolineales bacterium
CCTTTGGTCATTGAGTGGAAAAGTAGCAACAGCCCCAGCACGCCCATGGACCCGGCGATGGTGCATAACAACCAGGCGAACCAGCCGATGGGCGCTTCGCCGGAAAGGAACGCGGCGGCCAGCAGGAGGGCCAGCCCGACCGCTTCGCCGAAAAGGACAGCCTGGTAGGCTTTGGCTTTGCGGCTGGCCAGCCCGCCGCAAAAATCAGCCGCCCCCCAGGTCAGGGCGGAGGTGAGGCCGTAAAGGATGGAGATCATCCAGCATCTCCATTCGTTACGCGGACTTCAGTCCGCCGGTTTTCAACATTCTCCCCCTCGTCGAGTGGGTACTCCTCCCGGCAACTAGTCAGCCATCCCTTGCTCCCCTCCCGTAGATAAGAGCAATAGCTGGAAAATTCCCTTTCCTCTGGCTCTCTCACGTACCCATGTTTGATCGGGTTGTTGTGGATGTAATGGTTTGGCAAAACCACCCAGGCCTTCAGTTTCAGTTGAAATTCGCGGGTCAACTCTTTCAGCGCCTGAATCCACAGATGAAAATGTGCATCGGTTGATAAGATGTAATTGTGTTGATAGGTGTGGGCAGTGATGAAACACCACATTTCGTTGGTGTACAGGTGAAGGGGGCGGTGGGGGGAGGCGGAGAATTTCATGATGCGCAATTCTGCGGTTAATTCTGCGGACTAAAGTCCGTTTGCCACTTACCCGCAGCGCGCGCCCGCTCCAGCACACCCTGCGCGGCCTTGACCAGCGGCATGTCAATCATTTTCCCGTCCAGCGCAAATGCACCCTTGCCATCTTTCTGATGGGCTCCGAAAGCCTCCAACAGACGCCTGGCATTTTCAATTGACTCGTCATTCGGCGTGAAAGCCTCCTGCACCGGCCCGACTTGTGCCGGGTGGATGACCTGTTTGCCGGTGTAGCCCAGTTGCGCCCCAAATGCGGCTTCGCGGCGCAGCGTTTCCAGGTCCTGGAAATTAATTGTCACCATATCAATCGCCTGCAGGCCGAAGGCCGCCGCGGCTGTCACTACCGCCGAGCGGGCGTACAACAGTTCCATTGCTTCGGGCGTGCGTACCGCGCCGACGCTGGCGGCGTAATCCTCACCACCGAAGATGAGACCGTCCAAACGCGGGTGCGAAGCAATTTCCTTCAGGTTCAGAATCGCCTTGGCCGTCTCCACGCCCACCAGCATACGGATGGAATTGACCGGCCAGCCGTGCGCCAGTTCCGCAGCCTCGATTTTCCCGCTGACCCATTGGATCTGTTCCAGCGATTCCGCTTTCGGCACGACAATCCCGTCCGGGCGGGAGGGCAAAACAACTCCGATATCCTCCATCTCCAGCCCCGAGCCGACGGCGTTGATGCGTGCCAGTTTCTCGGAACGGCCAAACGTCAGTTCGCGCAGCGCAGTCGCGATGATCCGGCGCGCTTCGGTTTTCCGGTTCAGTGCCACGCCGTCTTCCATGTCCATGCAGATGCAGTCCACGTCCAGCGTCAAGGCTTTTTCGATTTTGTGCCGGTCATCGCCGGGCATGTAGAGCAAGGCTCGTCGGGCGCGCATAGGTCCTCGGTTGGGCCAATTATCTCATATACCGCCTTAACTTTGTTATACTTACCCCATGCCGCGCCAAACTCCACCCCCACTTGAGTTGACCATCGTCGTATTTCTTGCAGCCTGCGCGCTGTTCTTTTTACCAGTGTCCAATGCCACGCCGACGGTCCTCCCCAGGCACACGCCGCTGCCTTCCCTGACTGTGAGCCTGACTCCGGAACTTGCCCTGAACACAGTCGAAGAGCCCACGCCGACTTCCACGCTGACGGAGACCCCGACCTCCACTGCGACCCTCGAATCCTCGCTCACTCCCACGCCGCTCCCCGCCGCCTTCTTCCTCGACCCGGCGAACTGGCAGCACTGGCCGGTGATTCCCAGCGTCCCGGAATATGCCCGGAAAATCTACCTGCTTGGACAGTCGCTTGGCAATGACCCGCACGCATTTTCTGTTTTTGGCGACTGCCAGTCCGAGCCGAATGTTTTCCTGGGCATCTACGAAACCGACCCGCAGGCGGTCGCCACGCTGCCGCCGAATTTACAGGAGACGGTGGCCTGGTTCAGCGGATCGTTCAACCGACCGAGTCCCACCGTGCGCCCCGGCACGACCACCGGCGCGCTGCTCTGGGCGCAGTGGCACCAGAACAAGTATACCTGCATGATATATGAGACCCCGCTCCAATGCGAACTGCGCATCCACAAACCATCCTTCGTCATCATCCATGTTGGCACGCATTACGAGATCCGTAACGAAGGTTATATGCGGACCATCCTGGACCAACTCATTGCGGCTGGTGTCGTCCCCATCCTGGCTAGCAAGGCTGACGACCATGAACTGGACGAGCATGTGAATCCCCAATACGCCCAACTGGCAGTGGAATATAACCTCCCCTTCTGGAACTTCTGGGCAGCGGTGGACAGCCTGCCCAACCGCGGCCTCTACACCCGCGCCGACGCCACCTTCCTGGGCGACCTCTACCTGACTGACGAAGCCGCTGCCATTCAGCGCTTAACTGCTTTGCAGGTGCTGGATATCGTCCGCCGGGCGGTGACGGGACCGTAAAACCGACTCTGAGTTTTTGCTCTCTTCGGGGGCGCTTCGCGGAGAACTCGGAGGTCTTGGTTTGTGATAAGATATTGTCCATGAATTTTTCTAAAATTACTGACAATCTGTTTATTGGGGATACCCCGCGCAGGGATGAATATGATCACCTGCGAGACCTGGGTGTGCGCCTGATTATCAACATGCGCTTTGACAGGCGCCCCGCCATTGACCTGCATCAACCACCCCTCGTTTTTCTATGGCTGCAGACGTTTGACAACCCGGTACTGCCCATCCCCATCCGATCTTTGATGCGCGGTGTTCATGCCGCGCTGGAGACGATCCGGGAAGGCGGGAAGGTCTACACCCACTGCGCCAGGGGCCGTCACCGTGGAGTGGCAATGGGAGCAGCCATCCTGATCGCCCTGGGATACGACCCGGATGAGGCCATCGAATTGATCAAGGTGCAGCGTCCCATTGCTGACCCGGATGTCTTTTATATACGCAGGCGCATCCTTCGCTTTGCGCGTGCGTGGCAGACAATTGACTGAAAAGAAATCTCGATGGCTTCCCTTGAACAACTCAACCAGTTGATTGCCGACCAGTGGGAAGCCTGGATGCGCTGGGACCCACTCTTTGCCACCTCCTGCGGCGACCATCGTTTCAACGACCGCCTGCCCGAAGCCGGGGAGGAGCATTACGTTTCCTGGCACGCACAACTGGCGGTCTTTCGCCAGCTCTTGCAGAAGATTGAGCGCGGCGCGCTCCCTCCGGCTGACCGGCTGAACTACGATATCTTCGCCCGCATGTTGGACTTTGAGATTGCCGGGCTCGACTACCATGGCTACCGCCTGCCCATCTCCAAGGCGGGCGGGTTCCATACGTACATTCCGGACCTGTACCTGCTCTCCCCGTTCGGGACGGTTCGCGACTATGAGAATTTCCTCGCCCGGTTGGAAGATATTCGCCGTTATTTCGACGAGTCTATTGGACTGATGCGCCTCGGCCTGCGCACCGGCTTCGTTCCGCCGCGCGTCACGCTGGAGGGTGTGGACCAGTCCCTGTGGGCGCACATCCTGGAGGACCCGGCCCGCAGTGTTTTCTTTAAGCCCTTCGAGCAATTCCAGGCCTCGGTCGGTGAGGCGGACCGGCAGCGGCTGATGGCCGCGGCGGAAGACGTCATCCGTGGGTCGGTGGTGCCGGCC
>JADGQD010000184.1 GCA_017882065.1 Anaerolineales bacterium
CGTGCCCAGGCGCAGCTCGACGTGGTCAATGCGCAAAAAAGTTACAATAGTGCCAATTATACGCTGAATAGCATGCTGGCACCCAACCATGGTGGCACGTCGGCAAATATATTAAATGCCCGGGCGCAGTTGACTCTTGCACAGGACACTTATGATAAAGCGAAGGCATATTACGATATGCTCCCAGACCGGTCGGATACCGACGTGCGCAAAGCCCAGGCCTATACTTCTTTTTATAATGCCCAACAAGCATTATTGCGAGCCCAAAGTAACTATAATTTTTTCATTCTGGTTCCCAGTGGAACCGATATTGATGCAGCGCGTGCAAAATTAGCTCTGGCACAGGCGCAACTGGATGATGCCCAGCGTGAATGGACACGTTTGAAAGATGGTCCGGATCCGAGCGATGTGGATGCAGCCAAGGCGCGTGTGGATGCCGCCCAGGCGACCATCAATTTTTCCCGCTTAATGGCCCCCTTTGCCGGGACGGTCACTGTGACAGACCCCATGGTTGGTGACCAGGTTTCCCCCGGTACTTCAGGGTTCCGCGTGGACGATCTCTCGCACTTGCTGGTGGATGTGCAAGTTTCCGAAGTGGATATTAATAGTGTCACGGTCGGCCAGCTGGCGGTGGTGACGTTTGATGCCGTCCTCGGACGCGAGTATCACGGCAAGGTGGTTGAGGTATCGCGGGTGGGTACGTCAGTACAGAGCGTAGTCAATTTTAACGTTACGGTGGAGTTGACCGATCCTGATGCAGATGTCAAACCTGGTATGACTGCGTCAGTAACGATCACCATCCAATCTCTGGATAACGTACTCCTGGTCTCGAACCGGGCCGTGCATCTTGTGAACGGCCAGCGCGTGGTATACGTCCTGCGCAACGGGCAGTTGTTTGAGATTCCTCTCACATTGGGCGCCTCGAACGATACCTTGAGTGAAGTGACCTCCGGCGATCTCTCTACCAGCGATGTCCTGGTTTTGAATCCCCCGGCGAATTTTACACCCGGTCAAGATAGCGGCGCCAGAAGAATTTTTGGTGGAGGATAGCATGGCCAAGGACTGGGTGATCCACGCCGAGGATTTGATGAAAGTTTATCAAATGGGTGAGGTCGAGGTGCGCGCTTTGGCGGGCGTTTCGTGCAACATCAAGCGCGGGGAAGTGGTGGCCATAATGGGACCATCCGGCTCCGGCAAATCCACGCTAATGAATATCCTCGGTTGTCTTGACCTGCCCACTTCTGGTAAGTATATCCTGGATGGGGAAGCGGTTGAAACGCTTAGCGACGACCAACTGGCTGATATCCGCAATCGCAAAGTTGGTTTCATCTTCCAATCTTTCAACCTGCTCTCGCGCACGACGGCGTTGGCCAATGTAGAACTGCCGCTCCGTTATGCCGGGAATGTACCCAATAAAAAAGAGCGGGCGCGCGCTGCGCTTGAGTCGGTTGGATTGGGTGACCGTATTTCGCACCGACCGACGGAGCTTTCCGGCGGCCAGCAGCAACGTGTCGCGATTGCGCGGGCGCTGGTCAATGACCCCGCCATAATCATGGCCGATGAGCCTACCGGGAACCTGGATTCCAAGGTTGGGAAAGAGATTCTAGAACTTCTGCTGGCCCTCAACCGTGACAACGGAACGACATTGATCATCGTTACCCATGACCAGGCTATTGCCGCTCAAACCCAGCGTATCATCCACCTGCGCGACGGGCTGGTAGAGGAGAAGAAATGAACATCGGACAGTCCATTATCGAGGCGTTGGAAACTCTGAACGGAAATAAACTCCGTTCCGGTCTAACCATCCTGGGCATTGTCATTGGTGTGGGTGCGGTGATTGCCATGTTGGCGATCGGACAGGGTGCACAAGACACAATTACCAGCGCGATCAGCGGTATTGGCACTAATCTTCTTTTTGTCTCTTCGGGTAATGACATTCTGAATGTACGCAACCCCAAACCCCTGACCCTGGGTGATGCCCAGGCGATCGCAGATCCATTTGCCGCCCCCGATGTTCTGGCGGTGGCACCTATTATTCAGGGCAGGAGCGATGTTACTGCTGGCGGCCAGACGATGAGTGTGAGCGTGACCGGCACCACGCCGCAGTATTTCATCATGCAGAATTATTCTCTGCTCGAGGGCGATTTCCTGACCCAGGATAATCTTCAAGGGAACGCCTCAGCAGTGGTGATTGGCCCGGGTGTAGCGGACAAGTTATTTGGCCGCCGTAATGGCGTTGTGGGCGAGACCATACGGATTAATGGGCAGCCCTTCCGTGTTGTGGGTATCCTGCAATCCAAGGGCGGTGGGACGTTCGGCAGCCAGGATAACCAGGTGATCGTCCCGTTTACCACCGCACAGACACGTCTGATCCATCGCTCAGCTCTGAATGAAGTGGATCAACTCTATGTACAGGTAGTCAGTGCGCAGGCAGTTCCGCTTGCCACCGACGAAGTGAAGCAGATTTTGCGCCAGCGCCACCGCACGCCTGTGGGTATAGATGATTTTTCGGTTTTCTCGCAAGCAGATTTTCTCTCCATCGCCACGACGGTGACCGGTGTTTTCACCATTTTCCTGGGCGGGATTGCCGGAATTTCCCTGCTGGTGGGTGGGATCGGGATCATGAACATCATGCTGGTCTCCGTGACCGAGCGCACGCGGGAAATCGGCCTGCGCAAGGCACTGGGAGCGCGCAAGCGTGACATTCTCATCCAGTTCCTGATCGAGTCATCCATGCTCAGTTTGATAGGCGGTATGATCGGCATCCTGCTGGGCTGGTTTTTGGGTTTTATCGTTGGACGCGTCGCGGCAGCCTCCGGGAATCCTTTCAATCCAGCCATCAGCCTGAATGCCATCCTGCTGGCAACGCTCTTCTCGGCGGCAGTGGGCCTTTTCTTCGGAATTTACCCGGCCAACCGTGCCGCCGGTCTGGAACCGGTGGAAGCGCTGCGGTACGAATAAGCTGACCTTGAGCCAGATGGCAGTACAATTATCTCCGGCATCACAAAGATGCCGGAGATTTATTTTCGCAATACCCTGCAGGAGCCAGTCATGCCTGTTCAAATTGTCAAAATCGGTCCTGGACGTCTTGGGGAGTATGCCAGTGTACCAATCAAGTTCGAAGTGAAATCCACTCTGCAAGTCGAATTGGTTGACGGCGGTATGGGCGGGATGCTTCTGCGCCAGGTCCCGGTGGAGAGGCCTTACGTCAAGGATTATGACGCATACGGAGAAATCCCCACCGATTGGCCAAAACTGTTCGACGTGACCAACTAGGGCTTCTTCCTGGCGATGGATGGTAAGAGATGGGTCGGCGCGGCGGCGGTGGCGTTTGATACCACCGGGGTGTTAATGCTCGAAGCCCGGCATGACCTTGCGGTGCTGTGGGACCTTCGCTCGCAGCCTGCGTATCGGGGAGTGGGAATCACGCTTTTTCGGTACGCAGCCGAATGGTCCAGAAAGCGCGGTTGCCAGCATATGAAAGTCGAGACGCAAAACGTCAATGTTCCCGCCTGTCGCTTCTATCAGCGCATGGGTTGTCAATTGGGGGAAATCCGGCGCTTCTGTTACGCCGCGGTTCCGGCTGTGGCGCGCGAAGGGATGCTGAACTGGTACCTTGATTTGCGGGATATCAAATAGTAGGGTGGGAATAACCGGAAGATTCCAGCACTTATGGGTAATATGCTTATTTTACATATGAGAGTAGAATATCAGGCAGACGGATCGCCACCGTACCATTTTGATCAAATTTGGTAAAAAGGAGAAGATATGAACCGGAAAACATCTCATT
>JADGQD010000047.1 GCA_017882065.1 Anaerolineales bacterium
AAGCCATCTTCCAGCACCAGACCGCGCCGCCATTTGGCTAATTGTTCGCCGTCGGGATGGGTCGCCACCAAAACGCGGTATTCTTTTTCGTGCTCGTAACGCGGGTGGGTCAGTTTATTGGCCAGGTCGCCGTCGTTGGTCATCAGGATCAGGCCCTCGGAGTCGAAGTCCAGGCGGCCGACCGGGTAGAGCGTCCCTTCCACGGGGACCAGGTCGCGCACCGCCGTCCGCAGGTCCGGATCGGTGACGGTGGAGATCACACCGCGGGGTTTATAAAGCGCCACATATACAAGTTCCTCCGCACCCTTGACCAGTCTCCCATCCAATGTGATCTGGTCTCGGGCCGCGTCGGCCTTATCACCCAGCCCAACCACCTGACCATAGACCCGCACTCGTCCGGCGGAAATCAGTTCTTCGCAACTCCGCCGTGAACCGTAACCGGCGCGCGCCAGGATTTTTTGCAGGCGTTCTTTCATGTTATCCTTTCACCGTCTCGTTTAGATTCTCGCCATTTTCCACATCCGGCAGGTTAAGCGGAGGCAGCTCCATCAGCGAATTCAGACCAAAATGCTGGAGGAAATCGGGAGCAGTGCAGTACAGTATCGGGCGACCCGGACCTTCAGTCCGTCCCACCTCCTGGACGAGCCCCTTGCCAAGCAGGGACTTCATCACGCCGTCACTGCTGACGCCGCGCACCGCTTCAATCTGCGGACGCGTGACCGGCTGCTGGTAGGCTACGATTGCCAGGGTTTCCAGTGCAGCCCGGCTCAGGTGACTGGTGGCTTCCAGCCCGAGAAAATGCTCGACCATCTCGGCCATCTCCGGCGCGGTGGTCAACTGGACCCTCCCGCCGTGGCGCTGGAGACGCAGGCCGCGGGACTGTAATTCACCGTCGAGCTGTTTGAGTCCCTGCTCCACCGCTGAAGCGGAGAGCTCCAGCACCGTTGCAAGCTGGGACGGTGCCACCGGTTCGGCAGAGACAAACAGCAGCGCTTCCAGCGCGGCGGGGATATCCAGAGGGGTCGGGTTTTCAGATTCGCTCATGCTATAATAACTCCCATCAGCTTGGAGTGCGTTGGCCGGGTGCTCCGCAGGAGTACACCATCGCAAGTTGTGGCAGCGAGCTACCGCATTCCATTTAATCAATCAGAGGCAATTTGAATACTCGCAAAATTCCGCTTCTCGTTGGTGTCTTCGCCCTGGCACTGGCTGTTCTAGCCTGCACATTGAACATCAACGGACCAGACTATCCGACTCCTGCCATCCCCGTCTCGACCGAAGCGGTGGGTGAACTTCAGTCATTCCTGAAGACGGCGGTCGCAGCCGGAGCTGTTTCCGGACAGATCACGCTGACCTTCACCGAACCGCAGTTGACCTCGTACCTATACTACAAACTCCAAGCTCAGCCCCAGCCGCTAATCACCAACCCGCAGGTTTATCTTCGGGACGGCCAGCTCCAGGTCTATGGGACCGCCAGCAAAAGCTACTTCGAGGCTACTGCCAGGATTATCCTGAGCGCTGGGGTGGACGAGCAGGGCCAGTTAAAGGTCGAGTTGACTTCCGCCGATTTTGGCCCGCTGCCTGTCCCGAATGGGCTGAAGGAAATCATCACCACCACTATCCAGGAAGCTTACACCGGCACGCTCGGCCCGGTCGCCACCGGCTTTCGGCTGCAGAGCGTCACCATTGCCGACGGCACGATGACCATAGTTGGGCAAACGAAATAGCGTTTGGATTATACCAGTAACCCTTAATGACAAGAAAACTCCTCGCCATCTTCGCAGTCTTCTCCTTGATGGCAGCCTGTACACCGCAGGTCCAGCAAGCAGACGTGACTGTCAGACTGATTGCCGATGGGGCCAGCCAGAATATCACACTCCCGGCCGGCAGCACCGTGCAACTGGCCCTCACCACGGCGGGTGTCAGCCTGTCCCAGGCCGACCATGTGAACCCGCCTGCCTATACTCTCCTGTCGGAGGGGCTGACGATTACCATCACGCGTTTGCGCGAAGAATTCGAGACCCAGCAAGTCATTATCCCCTACGAGCGACAGGAACTGCATAACGAGTCTTTACCGGCCGGGGAAATCCGCCTCGTTCAGGCCGGGCAAAATGGACTGCGCGAAATTACCATCCGGCACGTCTTTGAGGACGGCATCGGGACTGGAAATTCGGTGGTCTCCGAAAACATTCTGCAGGCCGCCACACCTGAGATTGTCATGATCGGTGTCCAGTCACCATTCGCACCCCTGCCCATCCCCGGCAAGCTGGTCTATCTGAAGGCTGGTAACGCCTGGCTCATGGAAGGCTCCACCTCCAATCCCCGCCCGCTGGTCACCACCGGTGATCTCGACAGTAAAATTTTCTCCCTTTCTTCGGACGGAAAATTGCTGCTCTTCACTCGCAAGTCGGCGCTGCCTCTCGATCAAGAAATCAATACGCTGTGGGTTGTCAACACCGACGCTCAGACGCCTACACCGGTCAGCCTGGGCATCTCAAACGTGGTTCACTTCGCCGCCTGGCAACCCGGCGAAGAATATCTGATTGCTTATTCCACCGTTGAGCCGCGCGCCATTGCCCCGGGCTGGCAAGCCAACAACGACCTGCACTTCCTGACCTTTAAAAACGGGGTACCCGGCCGGACTAAAGTTGTTCTCGAAACCAACTCCGGCGGCATTTACGGCTGGTGGGGGATGACATTTGCCTGGTCGCCGGATGGTCACAGGCTCGCCTATTCCCGTCCAGACGGGTTCGGGTTGGTGGATATCAACGGCGCAGCAGGGCTTACCACCCTGTTAAACGTCACTCCGCTAAACACCCACAGCGATTGGGCCTGGACTCCCGGCCTGGTCTGGGGCAGCGATAGCCTGACCATTTACCTGGTCACGCACGCCGCGCCCACCGGGCTGGTCAGTCCCGAGGAGTCACCTAACTTCGACCTGGCCACCGACTCTCTGACCGATAACCTTCACACCACTCTTGTCCAGCAGACTGGCATGTTCGCAAACCCGGCGGTTTCTTCCCTGCGGCAGAGCGAATCCGGGTCAACTTATCTGGTAGCCTTTCTGCAGGCTATTTTCCCGACCCAATCCAAAACCAGCCGCTATCAGTTGGAAGTAATGAATAGCGATGGGACGAACCGTGGTTCGCTGTTTCCCGCTGAAGGGCAATCCGGTCTCCAACCGCAGACACCTGTCTGGGCTCCGCATCCGCTCGAAGCCGGGGGCGACTTCATCGGCGTTATCTACGAAGGCAATCTCTGGATTGTGGACGCTGCCTCCGGTCAATCCCAGCAAATCACCGGTGATGGGTTAACAAGTCAGATTGATTGGAAGTAATCTCTGCTTCTTCGGGGGCTGGTCCCCCGAAAGCAAATTCAGGAGCATTTCATGCGAATTCTTCTCACCGGAGCTGCGGGCTTCCTCGGTTCCCACCTTTGTGACCGCTTGCTGGCCGAAGGTCACGAAGTCGTCGGTATGGACAACTTCGTCACCGGCAATCGCGAAAACCTCGTTCACCTGGTAAGAAATAAGAATTTCACTTTTATCAGGCACGATGTATCCGAAACCATCACCGTGCGTGGCAAGCTGGACGCCGTGCTGCACTTTGCATCCCCGGCCAGTCCTAATCCCGCCTCCCCTTTCGGCTATCCCAACCTGCCGGTTGAGACCCTGAAAGCCGGTTCGCTCGGCACCTTTAACACGCTCGACCTTGCCAGGATAAACCAGGCCCGTTACCTTTTCGCCTCCACCTCCGAGGTTTATGGCGATCCGCTCGAGCACCCGCAGACGGAAACCTACTGGGGCCACGTGGATCCGATCGGCTTGCGCTCGATGTACGATGAGGCCAAACGCTTTTCCGAGGCGCTCGTCATGGCCTATTTCCGCTCAAAAGGTGCGGATACGCGCATTGTCCGTATTTTCAACACCTACGGGCCACGTATGAGACTGGACGACGGGCGCGTCGTGCCGAGTTTCATCCAGCAGGCCCTCTGCAGCGAACCGTTAACTATCTACGGTGACGGGCTACAGACCCGCTCCTTTTGCTATGTGGACGATCTGGTGGACGGCATCTATCGTCTGCTGCTATCTGACGAACACCTCCCGGTCAACATTGGGAATCCCACCGAAACCTCCATCCTGGATTTCGCAGAGACGATTAACCGTCTCACCGGTAACACCGCCGGGCTAGACTATCATCCCGATCAGCGCCTGGATAACGACCCTCAGCGTCGCCGTCCGGATATCAGCCGCGCCCGGTCACTGCTCGGCTGGGAGCCTAAGGTGAATCTGGAAGAAGGCCTGACACGCGCCATCGCATCCTACAAAGAAAAATTGGGTATGAAATGAGCCTCGTTACTAACTCACAGGAGCGGATGCGTTTCATCAAGTTTATAACTGTCGGCGCCATCGGCGCGGTCGTGGACTTTGGGATCATGAACCTGTTCTCGAAGCTGTTCAGTATGCCCCTCACTTTGGCCGGGACAATTTCCTTTATCTGTGCCATCATCAGTAACTTCCTCTGGAACCGGTTTTGGACATATCCCGACTCACGTTCACGCCCAATCGCCATGCAATTGACAATGTTCTTCATCGTCAACTTGACCGGGCTTGCCATCCGGCTTCCCATCCTCCACTTCCTTGAACCTCCCATGCAGAGAATGTTCGAGCATCTGGCCTGGAATACTCCTCTCACACCCGAGTTTCTGGGAAAAAACTTCACCCTGGCAGTGGCGGTCAGCGTGGTGATGCTATGGAACTTCTTCGTCAACCGCTATTGGACGTATAATGATGTAGACAAGGCTAAATCATGAACACACAACCCCAGCGTTCCGTCATTCCCATTTATACTTCGCGCGGCGACGCCGAAGCTTTCCTCGTCTACCCCTACATGTATAACCGGATGGGTGAATGGATTGGCTGGGTCACCGCCAACCGTCTGGTCTATTCGGTGCTCGGCTTCTATGTAGGCGACCTGACCGCTGAGCCGCGCATCATCCGCAAACGCTTCACGGCCACGCTCAAGCCCCGCAGGACCCCACCGGCACGCCCACCGCACCTGGCTGTCCCGGCCACGATCCCGCTAGCCCCTCTGATGGGTGATCTCCGCTTCGGCGCTCTGGACGTTCTGCTCGACGAGCCGGAACGCATGCATACATTGGATGCTGGTGAACAGCGGCAAGACCTTGATTAGGAAACCATGGAACATTCCCACGACCCGAAACCCATGCGCGCTTCGCGCATTCAACTGGCACAAATGATGATGCCGGAGCACGCCAACACGTGCGGCAACGTGCATGGCGGCTGGATCATGAAACTGGTGGACGAGGCCGGGGCATTGGCCTCCACCCGTCACGCCGCACACCGGACCGTGACCGTGGCAATTGACCGGATGGTTTTTCGCCACCCCATCCACATCGGCGACTTGGTTCTATTCAACGCCGAAGTAACCTATGCCGGGCGGACTTCAATGGAAGTCGAGGTGGATGTCATTGCCGAGAATCCCATCTCTAGTGAGCAAATTCACACTAATGCCGCCTATCTGGTCTACGTGGCGATTGACGATGATGGTAGGCCCACCCAGATACCGCCCTTGGTGGCCGAGACACCCGAAGAGCAAGCCCGCATGGACGCGGCGGTAGAACGCCAGCAGAGACGGTTGGCACAAAAAGCAGACCACAAATAGACATAGATGAACACGGATACAGGTTTTTACAAAATACTGCGTAAATCGCCGAACCAAAACCCTGTTTTTACCAGGAAAAAACGCACCAAATAGTTCACCTATTTACGCGAGTAGCAGTAGAAACCGTGTCCATCTCATTCAACTGTGGTTGATGGATAAAAGTCATGACAACACCCGAACTTCCTCCCGAAGAGACTGAACCGAAAGAGCGCGTTGCCCATCCGTTCCGCACTTTGCGCGAACTGGTGGACTTCGTTTCCAGCAAGAGTCTGCCCCCGGCAGAACCCGAAGAGGGGCTGCGCACCGAAGCCCTGCCCTTCCCTTTCCTCGCCATCGTCGGACAGAAGGAGATGAAGCTGGCGCTTTTGCTCGGGCTGATTAACCCATCGGTAGGGGGGATTCTGCTCGTCGGTCCGCGCGGTACCGCCAAGACCACCGCTGTCCGCTCGCTGCTGGATATTCTTCCCAAAGTTGACCGCAGCCTGTGTTATTACGGCTGTTTACCCGAGGATATAGAGACGGGCGGCATAGACGCCGTCTGCCCCGATTGCGCCAAAAAGTATGCCGAAGGTCAGCCGTTATCCGCTCCTGACCGCGTCCGCTTGGTCGAACTGCCGCTCAACGCCCGACTGGAGGATGTGGTCGGCGGGATTGACGAGCGCCTCGCCGTGACCCACGAACGGTTGCGCGTCCGGCGCGGTATCCTGGCCCAGGCTGATCGCAACCTGCTTTACATTGACGAGATCAACCTGCTCGCCGACGATATTGTAGACGCCATCCTGGATGCGGCTGCACAGGGATCCTACACGGTGCGGCGCGGACCCATCTCTGCCACCTACCACGCCCGTTTCGTGCTGGTCGGCTCGATGAACCCCGAGGAAGGCCGCCTGCGCCCGCAAATTCTGGATCGATTCGGATTGCGCGTCATCGTGCGCGGCCTGGATGACCTTGCCGAGCGCCTGGAAGCCTACCGCCGCGTGCAGGCGTATTTGGCAAATCCGCGCGGCATGGCCGTCACTTATGGCGAGGAGACGCTGGCCGCCGCAGAGGAAATCCAGTCCGCTCGGGCGCAGTTACCAAAAGTGCTTTTGCCGGATAAAGTCGCCAAACCGGCCATAAAACTGGTTCAGAAGATGGGCATAGACAGCCTGCGGGCCGAAATCTCCTGGTTCGAAGCCGCGCGCGCCTACGCCGCCGCGGATGCCCGCGACAAGGTGACGCCGGAGGATTTGCAAGCCGTGGCCCCGATGACCCTGCGGCTGCGCCGGTCCCAGTTCATGGCGGAGTATTTCAGCAGTCAGGAAGGGGAGGAAGTAGAAATGAATACCTTGCTGGACAGATTGAAGAGAAAATAATGACCTTCTTACTCTCTTTTTTTCTGGTATAATCCCGTCCGCTTGACTGGTCCCACCCGCGGCCAACCCTGCCGGTGCGGAGACCTGCTCAAAATCACCTGAAAGGAATAGCAAACGTCATGCCGCTTAATAAAGAAATCAAAACAAAGGTCATTACGGATTACCACCGCCACGAGACCGATACCGGTTCCCCGGAAGTCCAGGTGGCCATCCTGACCAGCCGCATCATGCAACTGACCGAGCATCTGCGCACGCACAAGCACGATGAGGCCAGCCGCCGGGGTCTGCTCCAGATGGTCGGCCAACGCCGCAGATTGCTGGCTTACCTGCGCAAAAGTGACTATCAGCGCTACCTGGCGCTGACCGAGCAATTGAAACTGCGCCGCAAATAGAAAATGGTTCGTCCGAGTAGATGGGCCTCTGCCCATCTACTTTTTTTTTGACCTCACAAACCCCCAACCCTGGCTTCCCCTGTAGGGGAGGAAAGGGGAAGGTGAGGTCCACGCCCTGCCCGTCAGGAATTGAAACATGCTGGTAACATCCCCGCAGGGGGACAACATCGTTGCCGCCATCTTTCAGTCCCTGACCAGGCGGGAAAAGGAGATTTAGCATGAAACCCGAAGTAAAACGCTACACCACAACGGTGGGCAGCCGGACAATTTCCATTGAAACCGGCAGACTTGCCGCACAAGCCGGTGGAGCCGTCACGGTGCACCTGAACGATTCGATCATCTTTGCCGCTGCTACCATGGGTGGCATACGGCCAGGCATTGATTTCTTCCCGCTCACCGTCGAATACGAAGAACGCATGTACGCCGGTGGCAAAATCCCCGGCTCGTTCTTCCGCCGCGAGGGTCGTCCCTCCACCGACGCCATCCTGACAGACCGTCTCACCGACCGGCCGTTGCGCCCGCTCTTCCCTGAAGGCATGCGCAACGAAGTCCAGATCATCATGTACTCGCTCTCAGCCGACGCCGAGAATCCCCTGGATGTGCTTGCCATCAACGCCGCCTCCGCCGCCGTCATGATTTCCGACATTCCCTGGGATGGCCCGGTGGCTGCCGTGCGCGTCGGTCGCGTGAATGGCGAATTCGTCATCAACCCCACCTTTGCCGAAATAGACAAGTCGGACCTCGACCTGCGTATCGCCGGGACGCGCGAAGCAATCTTGATGGTTGAAGCCGGTTCAGACGAAGTTCCCGAAGATGTCATGGTCGCCGCACTGGAATTCGGCCATAAGTCCATCCAGCCGCTGATTGACCTGCAACTCCAGATGCGCCTCGAAATCGGCAAGCCCAAGCGTGAAGTTACCATCGCCCTGCCCGACCAGACCCTGCAAGAAAAAGTTTTCGCCCGCGTCAGTGCTCCGATGAGTGCACTGCTCGACAAACCATTGATGAAAGCCGAATTCTACGCCGGGATGGACGCCCTCCTGCAGAACCTGGTCGCTGAACTCATCCCCTCCGAAGGCGCAAAGGTAAAAGTTGCCGACGAGACAGACGTGGAATCGCTGCCCGAGTTCGCTCTGCCGGGGACCCCGAGCTTGGAAACCATTAAAGAAGCCTTCGCCGAGGCCGAAAAGAAAATCGTCCGCGGGCGCATCCTGAACCAGGGTAAACGCCCCGATGGTCGTACACCGACCGAGATCCGCCCCATCTGGTGCGAGGTCGGGTTTAGCCCCCGGGCGCATGGCTCCGGCCTGTTCACCCGTGGCGAGACCCAGGTCCTGACCCTGGCCACGCTCGGTACACTCTCCGAAGCCCAGGAACTCGACACCCTGTCCCCGATTCATTCCAAGCGTTACATGCATCACTACAACTTCCCGCCCTTCTCCACTGGCGAGGCGAAAATGCTTCGTGGACAGTCCCGTCGCGAGATCGGGCACGGCGCCCTGGCCGAACGCGCTCTCCTGCCGGTCCTCCCCGCTGAAGAGACATTCCCCTACGCCCTGCGGCTGGTGTCCGAGGTCATGGCCTCCAATGGCTCGTCCTCAATGGCCTCCGTCTGCGGCTCATCGCTGGCGCTGATGGATACCGGTGTTCCGATCAAGGCTCCGGTGGCCGGTGTTGCAATGGGATTGGTCATGGAAGGCGACAAATACGTTATCCTGACCGACATCCAGGGCACCGAAGATCACCTCGGCGACATGGACTTCAAAGTGGCCGGTACCGCTGAGGGCATCACCGCCCTGCAGATGGATATTAAAATTTCCGGCTTGAGCGCCGAAATTATGAAACAGGCTCTCGAACAGGCTCGCCAGGCGCGCCTCTTCATCCTGGGTAAAATCCTGGAAGCCATTCCCGCTCCCCGCAGCGAATTGAAGCCGCACGCCCCCCGCATCATCACCGTCAAGATTCCGTCGGACAAGATCGGCGCCATCATCGGTCCCGGAGGCAAGAACATCCGCGCTCTGCAGGAAGAGACAGGCACCAAGATTGACATCCAGGAAGACGGCACAGTCTATATTGCCTCCACTAACAGCGAGGGCGCAGAAATTGCCCGCCAGCGCATCGAGGCTATTACTGAGACCCCGCAACTGGGCCGCATCTATACCGGCAAGGTTGTCCGCATTGCTGATTTCGGCGCTTTCGTGGAAATCCTGCCCGGCACTGACGGCATGGTGCACATCTCGCAGTTGGATAGCGAGCGCGTCGAAAAAGTCGAAGATGTGGTTAAGATGGGCGACGAGATCACCGTTATGGTGACCGGCATTGACCCGATGGGCAAAATCCGCCTGTCCCGCCAGGCCGTACTGGAAGGCTGGACGGTTGAGGAAGCCCAGGAGCGCGACTCCCGCAAGAGCGGCGGAGGGCGCCCCGGAGGAGGCCGCCCAGGCGGTGACCGGCGCCCCGGCGGCCGCAGCGATGACCGCCGCGGTCCCAGACGATAATCCCGACAGGGGCAACACTTGAGTGTCGCCCCTATTTATTTAAACGATGCTTACTCGCCTCCGCAACACAATCGCTGAATATCCTTCCCAGTTCTGGTTGATGGTCGTCGGGCTGTTTATCAGCTCCGCCGGAGCGTCCATGATCTGGCCGTTCCTGATGATCTATGTTAGCGAAAAACTCAGCCTGTCACTCAGCGCCGTCTCGACGCTAATCACCATCAACGCGATCATGGGGCTGTTCGCCTCCTTCATCGCCGGAGCGGTATCCGACAAGCTGGGGCGCAAACTGGTCATGGTGGTCAGCCTGACCGTCAATGGCATTGGTTATCTGTTCATGAGCCAGGCCCATTCTTACCTGGGATTTGCTCTCATTATGGTTCTGATGGGGGCGTCAAATCCACTCTATCAGGTTGGCTCGGACGCCATGCTGGCCGACATGATCGTCCCTGAAAAGCGGACGAACGCCTATGCCATCATCCGCATGATCAACAACGCTGGAGTTGCCGTCGGCCCGGCGATGGGCGGTTTTCTGGCGACCAGATCGTACACTTATGCTTTTCTGGGTGCAGCATTTGGCATGCTCACCTATAGCCTGTTACTTTTCTTGCGCGCTCGCGAAACGCTGAACAAAGCCTATCAATCCGAAAACGAACCAGAGATCGAAAGTCTGGGCGGTTACGGTCGGGTCTTCAAGGATCGCCCTTACGTTGTGTTTGCACTGCTGGTCGGCATCGGTCTGATCGCCCCCGCTATGTTATGGACGCTGTTCGCGGTTTATACCAAGCAAAACTTCGGGCTTCCCGAAAACCTGTACGGCTGGCTGCCGACAACGAACGCGCTGATGTGTGTTTTCGTACAGTTCCCTTTGACGCAAGTTTCGCGCCGGTTCCGGCCCCTGCCCGTCATCGGCGTCGGGATGCTTATTTACGCCTTGGGCGTGGGTAGTGTCGCACTGATGAACAGCTTCTGGGGGTTCTGGGCGAGTATGGTCCTGATGACCTTCGGGGAACTCACCCTCATCCCTACCGTCAGCAAATATATTGCCGACCTGGCCCCCGCCGATATGCGCGGCCGCTATATGAGCTTTTACTGGTTTGCCTGGGGTATCGCCCGCGGCGCGGCGCCATTGATTGGCGGCTTCCTGAACGACAATATCAGCCCGCGCTCCATCTGGATTGGGGGACTGACCATTGGGCTGGCCAGCACCATCGGGCTATTCATCTTTTCCGCCCGCAAGCGGGACCCGCAACCCGTATAGCAAAATCCCGCCAGTTTTTTCTACCTGCGGGATTTTTTATCGTTTGAGCCTCTCTTCCAACAAGATCTTCGTAACCGGCCATTCCCGGTCCAGAATACTGAAATAGACTGAATCGCGCAATGTCCCGTCCTGCAAAATATAATGATTGCGCAGCACTCCTTCACGCACCGCACCCAGGCGCTCGATGGCAAGGACGGAACGTTCATTGCGCACATCCGCTTTGAACTGGACACGGATGCATTTCATTTCTTCAAAAGCATATTTCAGCATCAAGTACTTGCACTCAGTATTCACAGCCGTGCGCTGGAACTCCGGGGCGTACCACGTCCCACCGATTTCCAAAGAACGATGCGGCGGGCGCATTTCCAGATAACGCGTCGCCCCGGCAGCGCGCCCGGATGCCAGGTGGATGACGGCAAATGGCAGATCCGTCCCGGCCTGCTGGCGTCTCAACATGTCGCGCACCCAGGCCGTCATGCTCTCTTCG
>JADGQD010000185.1 GCA_017882065.1 Anaerolineales bacterium
GTGGGAGTTTCAGTAGGCGTCTCGGTAGGCGTGAAGGTTGGGGTGAAGGTCGGTGTGTTGGTCGTAGTCGAAGTGAACGTTGGCGTCAGCGAGGGCGTACTGGTTGGCGTGGCAGGTTTGGTCGGGCTGGCGGTTGGCGTGCTGAACCAGCCGCCATTTTTATTGCTGAAGGAAATGATGGTGACACCAAGGATGATCGTCAGGATGGCGAGGATGCCGATAAAGGTTTTGGATTTCATAAGGTTCTCCTAAGGATTTAATGGTGTGACCATCGTCCCGCTGGCCGGAGCTTCCCATTCGGAGGCCAGGCGTGGCAGACCATTCTTGATCAATACCGGAACCGAGTCGTAGCTTTCTACACCAGCTGGGGTCAGCACCACGCGCAGAATGATGGTGGCGTTGACGATTCCCAGATTATCGTCAAAGACGAAGTTGCCCAGGCTGTGAGCGATCAGCCCGCCGTGATACTGTTCGATAGTTTGCAGGATGTGCGGGTGCGACCCGACCACCAGCGCCGCGCCGGCGTCAATGGCCGCAAGGGCCTCAGCCCGCTGGTGGGGGACGACATGGGGGTTAAGTTCGAAACCGGAGTGGAGCAGCACCACCACCACATCTGCATGGAGTTTGGCGGCGGCAACGTCGGTTCTGATCTGGTCCAGGTTGGCCCAGGCAACGCCGGGCTGGGAAGCGGTGGCGATCCAAGCATGCGCGTCGAACCCGGATAATTCGTTCGGTACGTCCACGTAAGCCAGGAAGGCCAGGCGCAGGCCGTTGCGCTCAAGAATGACCGGAGCGTGCGCCTCGGTGGCGTTCGCCCCGGCGCCCACGCTGGCGATCCCGTATTGCCCCAGGTTGTCGCGAGTGTCGAACAGGCCCTGGCTGCCATAATCCATGGCGTGGTTGTTGGCCAGGCTGAGCACGTCGAATCCGGCCAGCGCCAGGGCCTGGGCCGTCTCCGGTGGAGCGGCAAATGTGTAGCTTTTGGGCTGCCGCTCGCCGCTGGCCGTGAGAGCACATTCCAGATTCCCGACCAGCACATCTGCAGAATCGAGCACAGACTGGACTCCGGCGAAGACGATTTCAGGACCCCGGGCCTGCACCTGATCCCCGACCGTGCGCGCCAGCATAATGTCGCCCACCGCCTCCAGATTGACATGCAGACTGGGAGGGGGTGTGGGTGTGCCGGTCGGAGAGAGGGTGGCCGTTTCCGCGGCAGCAGATGTGAGAGTGTCTGAGGCGGGGGTGAGCGTATCGCTTGTCGGAGGGAACGGAGTCCGCGTTGTGCTGGGTCCCAGGGGCTCAGGGTTGCTAACCATGTTCCCGGCAGGAGCCGCGCAGCCGGTCAAGAATGCGGCGATAAGAAATATGCGTTCCAGGATGCGATTAATTCTCATTCTGTATCTGGATCTCCAACTGCATCTTCCAGATGGCTTTCAACAGCGGACCGCGCTGCTCGAAGCCCGATTCACCCAGGTCACTCAGGCCCAGAAAGACGCGGCTCCGGCAGCGGTGTAGAAGGCCAGTCACGAGACGCGCCAGCGTCTGCTGGTTGGCGGCCTGGTCATCGGCGTCGGTCCACGGCCGGTCTCGCTCCCACGAACGGCTGAGCACATAGGGCTGGGTCAGCGGCTGGAACAGGCGCTCCCACCAGCCGCCCGAGCCTGCGTCCAGCCAGAACTGGATGGTTGCAGGCCGGTTCATCATCAGGAAAGTGTGCGCCGGAGCGAGCAGCACAGCCTCGGTCTGCTCGGTCTGCCAGGCCTCGACGTACTGGGCGGCGATGACACCGTCCTGAAGCATGGCGATATATTCCTTACCTGTCTCCAAATTATTGGACGGGCTTCCATGTCCATCAGTCGGAGGCAATGGAGCCGCCTCTGCGAATGCCGGCTGCATTGCCTGGCGGAACTTCTGCACAGACTCGACCAAACTGGCGGCGGTGCGCGCCCCGTCGTTGTTGCGGTGGAAGCCGAATCCTTTCTGCGACAGAATTTCCCCGAACAGGCGGCGCAGGAAGTGATCGAGAGGATCGGGATCTGGCTGCTGGCGATAGGTTTCGATCCATTCCCGCAAGGTTTCATACTGCTGGCCGAAGACAAACGTGATGCGCTCCTGGACCTCAGTCCGGATCGCGGCGAAACCCGAGAGCGAAATGTCCCGGAGGCGGTAGACAATCTCGACCAACAATTGGGCGCGCACCAGGTCCATGCCTTGGATGGCATACAGAAGGGCGTAGGCTACGTCGAATTTTGTCGGGCGGACGCCCCAGCCCGGATGGGCCAACTCTGCCAGGGTCAGCAGGCAGTGACTGGCCGGTTCATCCCGCAGCGAACGCGATGGCCGGTGCGAGCGCCAGGGGATTTCCAGTTCTTCCAGGCGGTTGCTGAGCGAGAAGCGCAGCGCATCCGAGAGATAGGGGGCCAGCACAACGATTTCGGACGGCGGCAGACTTTCTTCGGTGATAAGGCGCCGGATCTCTTCAGCAACCCGGTCCAGCATTTGGGGGTAAAAGCGGGTGGGTGTTTCGGTTGGCGGGAAGGCGAGTGCAGCCAGGCTTTCCGGTCCAAGATGCGTCGGATGATGAGGCAGAAGTTTCGATAGGAAAGCAGTTTCCAGCGCCTGGATTTCTGGTGTGGTGACGAATGACTGGTTGAGTTCGGCATTCGTAGCGCACAGACCTGACAGCCGGTGGGCAGAGTCCGGGTCCGCGCCCAGGAAGCGCCGGTAGCCTCCATCCGTGTCAAAAATAATCAGTGCCGAGTCGAAACCCGGCAGCCACTCCGACAGCAGGTCGTGAGCCACCGGGATGTCTTCTTCGACGTTGTCGCAGATCAAGTGGAGGTACTGGCGCGTTAGATAGGCATGGCACTCCGGCGTGCGCCATAGGATATTCCAGAAAATATCCAATTGCAGGGAGAAGTCCAGCAGGTTGTGCTCGAGACAATACTGGCGGAAGCGGTTGGCACTCTCCTGCGCATCGGCGTAGATACGGCGCTGGCCCGGGTCCCCGAGCCAGGCGGCGGACAATCTCTCGCCAATTTCGGTATAGGGGAACCCGACCGATGCGGCCTTGTTCAGGTTATCAAGCACCTGACTGTACAGCCGGTTGCGGTCAATCGTGACCGAAGCAAAGAAGCCCTCCTCATCCAGAAGCGGGCGGACAAGACGCGCCATGTAATACTGCGCTGTTTCCAGCGTCAGAAAAACCGGCGGCTGGTCGGGGTGGGCGAACCCGGCGGTCTCGGCGGCCAGCGGCCAGAACAGGTCCACCATGCGGCGCGCCAGCCCGCCGACCGTGGCGAGCGCCACCTGTCCGCCCGGGCCGATTTCGGGGAGGCGCAGAGCCGTCTCGTAGGGGGCTTGCAGGGTCCGCTGGGGGGTGAGGACGAGGATGGAATCGGCAGGCAAGCCCGAGGCCAGGAGCGCACGCAGGCGTTCCACAGCGACGGTCGTTTTGCCGCAGCCGGCAGGTCCGGAGAGGAATATTTTCGCATCCAGCGGGGCTTTGACGATCTCACGTTGTGTTTTATTCATTTTCACAGGTCAAGAGTATCGGAAAGAGGAGGATTTGTCAACCGGGAGGCAGAGAGCAGGAGGCGAAAGACGGACGACGGACGACAGACGACGGACGACAGATGACGGACGATGGACGATGGAAAGCGGGAGGCAGGGTATCTTCGGGGATGATATGCTTCGCGAACGCCGCCCCGACCGAAAAACAAATCGTTTTTCGTGCAAAAATCGGTCAAAATGCGCAAATCAATTGGCTCGAAATT